>JAISOQ010000094.1 GCA_031275515.1 Treponema sp.
GGCCGGGGGGACGTGTATTTTTCATGGCGGAGCGAGACGGAAGCCCGTTCCTACAGGATTCGTGTTTCCGCGGACCGGGGCTTGGGTAATCCGGTGGTTGATGAAACGGTACGGGATAACTTTTATGTGCACCGGGCCGGGCAAAACGCCATCACGCCGGGTCAGTATTATTGGGCTGTTTCGCAGACCGATATAGAGGGAAACGATTCGGCTCTTTCCCCGGTGTACTCCTTTACCGCCCTGGAAGGGGAACTGATCCAGCGGCCGGTTTTTCCTCCCGACGGGTATGTTGTCGAAACTTCCATGCTGCCGGATATGCGCTTCACCTGGAAAACCAATCTGCCTTTTCAAACGCGGTTTCAGATCGCCGGGGACTCCGGCTTTTCCGCCGCCCTGGTTGACGAGGCGGCCGGCGGCGAGGCCTTTCAGGGGCGTATGCTGCCCGAGGGAACCTGGTATTGGCGGATTCAGGCAAAGGGGGCTGGCGGCGAGGTCTTTGAAACGCCGCCCAGATCCTTTACCGCGGCGCCTCCCATCGCCGCGCCCCTTCTCCTTGAACCGGAGCCGGACGGACGGGCCGTTATACAGGAAGGGGAGCCCCTGGTGTTTTCCTGGGCAGCTTCAGAGGGAGCGGAATACTATCAGTTCAAATTGTACTATGAGGAAGATCGGAACAACGCGGTTTATGAAAACACCATGGCCGAAGGAACAAGGCAGAGCCTTTCCGCGGACAGTTACCCTGACGGGAATTACCGCTGGACGGTGCGGGGCCTTGCGCCGGAAAGTTCCCGGAACACCCGGCGGACGGGGCTGCTTTCGGAAGGCGTTTTCAGCGCCAGGAAACTCCGCCCGGTGAGCCTGGATTACCCCGGCAACGGCGCCAGTTTTGAGGGCCTCCGGGCCTACCGTGAACCGGCGGTCCTGCGCTGGAGTTCCGCGGAGCAGCTGGGGACGAGCAGCTTTATCCTCTCCACGCGAAGTGATTTTACCGGGCCGCCGGTTGCGCGTATCGACAACCCGCCGCAGCGCATTACCCTGCCCAGGCTCCGGGCGGGGACCTATTACTGGACCATCCGGGCGGAAACTCCCGACGGCTTCGACATCAGCGCCGGAGCGCCGGGCCGGTTCCGGGTGCTTCCCATACCTCCCCTGCCCGCGGCGGTGAACCGTCTGCCCGAAGACGGGAAGGTCATAGGCGGGGCGGAAGTCAGGGCAAACCGGCGCATCGTCTTTTCCTGGGACGCCGTAGCGGGCGCCACAGGGTATTTGTTTACCCTTGAAAACGCGGATACGGGAAAGATCATTATGCGGCAGGGGCCGGCAGCGGAAACGACCCTGGCCCTGGAAGATTTGACCCTCCTCGATGTGGGGACTTTCACCTGGCGTCTGGAGGCGGTATTAGCGGAAAGGATCGGGGAGCGGGGAAATACGGGAGAAATAATCCAGCGGGGAGAAATCAGCGAGAACCGCTTCACGATTGACTTCGGCCTGCCCGGTACGCCTAAACTGCGGAAACCCGAAATATTTTACGGAAGAGAGTGAAGGAGAGATAAGAGTGAGGAGTGGAGAACAAAGAGCAAAGAGCAAAGAGTGAAGAGTGAAGAGTAGAGAGTAGAGAGCAAAGAGTGGAGAGTGAAGTGAGGAGCGGAGAGAAACGACAGCATGAATGATACTAACAACCGGGCGGACAAAAACACTTCACACCTTTCCAACACTTCACACCCAACTCCCCACGCTTCACACTTTTCCGACACTTCACACCCAACTCCTCACACTTCACACCTTTTCCCCCTCTTCTTTCTGTTGGCGGCTTTTTTTTGTTTGTCCGGGAGCGCGGTTCTTTGGGGACAGGAAGCGGGGTACCGGATTGAAGACGACGGACGGTTTGTACAGCTTCTGAAGTGGGAAGAACAGGAAAATGTTCTTTATTATGAAGTGGAAATTGAAAAACAGGCGGGAGAATTGTGGGAAAGAACTTTAACCGGAAAAACGGAAGCGTCCTTTCTTGAAGTTTCCCTGGCGCCGGGGATGTACCGCTGCCGGGTCATGCCCTACGACTTTTTGGAAAGACCGGGGCCGGCGTCAGGCTGGATTCAATTTGAAATTCTTCCGGCGAAGCAGCCTGAGCTTTTGCGGTTCAATCCGGCGGTCTTTTACCTGGATGAGGATCTTGCCTGGGTCCTGGATATTTTTGGGCGAGATCTTGTCGATGGGATCGAGATCGTCCTTCGGGGGCCCCAGGGCCGCCTGATAAAACCCGGTGTGATAACGGTGGGGCAGCCGGAAAACGAGGCCCGGCTGACTTTCAGTTACGGGCAGCTGGATACGGGGGATTATACCATTCACGTAACGAACCCCGGCGGGCTGACGGCGGAGATGCAAACCTTCAGGATTGCTTTCAGGAAACCTCTGGATATAAATGTGTCGGCAGGATACAGGCCCCTGTTTTCTTTCTATGGGCATATTACCGCATTATTTGAAACGGCCTTTTTCCCCCTCGGCGCGTACAGCCGTTTGGGTATTATCCCTTTTAAACGGCGCTGGGGCTATATGGGGTTTGAACTTGAGCCTTCCTGGAACTATTTCCTGGCGGCACAGGAAGATTTTACCGTACAGGCCCACATGCCCGGCGCCGCGATCTACGGGGTTTACCAGCGCTGGCTTTCAAACCGGGTAATGGCCTTTGACTTTCGTATCGGCGGCGGCATATATTCGGTTCTGGATTATTATTTTACTTTCGATAGAGGGAAGACAGAGCCGGTGACAATCTTCATCCCGGCCATTGCCGCCGGAGTTTCTTTTAAGTGGTTTATCAGGAAACCTTTTTTTGTGGAAACCGGACTGGATTTTACCCACTTCTTTACGGTAGACAATCCTTCGCCGGGCTATCTGCGTCCCTTCGCCGGCGCGGGCTGGCAGTTCTGAGGGGACCGGAAAAACCGCTAAAAATTTGACGGCATTTATCAGGTAAAAAAGTAAACGCCGATACCCTGGCAGGAGCAAATGTGATCTTGCCCTGCCTTTGCTCATTGAGTATATTAGAAAGATGATACGGCGGATTTTGCTTTTTTTTGCCTTCCTGGTTTCTTTTGCCCCCGCGAAAGCCCAGGAAGAAGATCCGCCGGAAACGCCGGAACATGCGACCTTCCCGGTTTCCCTGCTTCTTGAAACGGCGGAGACAGCCGGGGGAGCGGAGCCCTTGTGGAGGCCGGATTGGCCCATGGAACTGCCCCCGGACCTGTTCCGGGGCAGGGGAGGGGGTTCCCCGTTCCTTTCCGTGGAGGCCGCGATCCTCCCGGCCGGTTCGGAGGCTCAGAGGGTGTATCGTTTCGCCAGGGACCGGGAAGGGCGGGTGAGGGAATTCCCCTTTTTGCTGGGCCGGGTGTTCTTTCAGGCGGAGTTTTCGTATAATGATGAGTCCCTTGCCGCGGCCATTGTCCTTAAAGGGCCCGGGGAAGCGGATCTCCTGGATCTTGAGGTTTTGGAATGGGAAGATTCCCGGCCCTCCCTCATACGGGTTTTACAGGGTGAAAGCTATGCCTTTGTTTTCATTCAGAGAAAGGCCGGCGGAATCCTTGAAGCCTGGTACGACACGGAAGGCCGGCTTCTTGAGGCCTATGATTTCACTCTGGCGCCCCAGGCCGGCGGAGACAGGATAGTATCCTGCAGGCTCCGGGGAAACGGCGGGGAAGAAAGGTACGATTATGACGGCCGGGGCTTTGTAACGGGAATTTCCGGTTCCCCGGGGGATTTCTCGGTTCTTTACTACCTTGAGGATCTTCCCCGGTATAGGGAGTATCGTCCCGCCGCTTCCGGTGAGGAAGATCCCGGCGCTCCGGCGCCGGGCGTCTATTCCCTCAGATGGGACGAAAAAGCTTTTCTCCTCAGCCTTTCCGGAATAGCGTCCGGGAAAGACGCGGACCCGGTTGACTGCCGTTATGAATATACCCTGGACGAAGGGGGTAACTGGATTGAACGAAGGGAAATTAGAATGATCCGCGGTTTAGGCCTTCTGATCCCTTCTCCGGGGGTAACCATCAGACGGATTCTGGAATACGAGGAAACAGAATGAGCGTGTCCGTAGAATGGAGAGACGTTAAATACGATGAAATCTTTGAACAGGAACTGCTGGGGCTTAAGCGCCGCCGGGAGGCTGATCCCGGCTGTACTGTCGCCGACATTGAGGGGACTCTCCAGCATCTTTATATCATGGACGGGGCCGACTGGTACGGGCGGGGCTGTGTCCAGGATATAACCATGGCGGCAACCATAGCCGCCTATGAACATTTTATCGCCCAGTGGAAATCGGAGAATTGAACAACGGCGGCGATTCCGCCGCTTTATATGAGGAGTGAAGTATGGAATGGCGGGCAAGTCATATTTTGGTAAAGGATCGCTCCCGGGCGGAGGAGATCCTTAAGCGGATTAAACAGGGCGCCTCTTTTGAATCCATGGCCAGGGAATTTTCCACCTGTCCTTCCAAATCTTCCGGGGGAGACCTCGGCTGGTTTGGACCAGGTAAAATGGTAGCCCCTTTTGAGTCGGCGGTGAAACGTCTTTCCCCCGGCTCTGTAGGAGATGTGGTTCAGACCCAGTTCGGGTACCATATTATCAAGTGTACCGGCAGGAAAGATTAAGGCCCCGGAGCCCGGCCCGTATTGGTAAACTTGAATACATATAAATTTTAGGGTATAATTCAACCATGACGAATGAGACGACCGACTTTAAATTTATTCTTCAGCTTGATTCTGAATTAAACCAGATTCAGGATTTGGATCTTCTTTTGGAGCGGATACTTCTGGAAGCCAGAAAAGTAGTCCATGCGGATGCCGGCTCCATATATGTCAAGGAAATGATCGAGGAAAACGGCCATAAAACAGAAAAACTCGCGATAAAATATTCCCAGAACGATACCCTCCAAAAGGAACTTCCCCCGGGGCAAAAGCTTATATATTCGGTCTTTTCGGTTCCGATTAACGAAAAAACTATTTCAGGTTACTGCGCCCTTAACCAGACCCTGGTAAATGTGGTTGACGCCTATAATCTGCCTCCGGGGGTTCCCTATTCCTTCGGCTACTCCTACGATAAAATTTCAGGCTATAAAACCATTTCGATTTTGGCCGTTCCCCTTAAAACCGCCGACGGCAAGCTTTTGGGGGTCATTCAGATCATCAATTCCAAGGATAAAGAGGGTAATGTCGTTCCTTTCTCCAAAGACGACGAATTTGTCATAACCCATTTTGCCGCCAACGCCACCCTGGCCCTCCAGCGGGCCTGGATGACCCGGGCCATGATCCTCAGGATGATTAAGATGGCGGAATCCAGGGACCCCAAGGAAACGGGCACTCACGTTAACCGGGTCGCCGGCTATGCGGTGGAGATTTACGATCGCTGGGCTTATCATCATGGGATAAGCCAAGCCGAAAGGGACCGTTTCCGGGACACCTTAAAAATCGCCGCCATGCTTCATGATGTGGGAAAGGTTGCCATATCCGACATGATCTTGAAGAAACCGGCCCGGTTTACTCCGGAGGAATACAAGATCATGCAAAGCCATACCATAGAAGGGGCTCAGTATTTTGACGATCCCCAGTCCCCGCTGGAGGTGATTTCCCGGGACGTTGCGTTAAACCACCATGAGAACTGGGACGGCACGGGTTATCCCGGCTGGATCGATGTTCAGACAAAGGAACCGCTTAAAGTTGATTCCGAGGGAAAAATGCTGGGCAAAAGGGGCGAGGAGATACCTCTCACCGGCCGCATAACCGCCATTGCCGATGTCTATGACGCTCTTTGTTCCAGACGGGTTTATAAGGAGCCCTGGTCAGAAGAAGACGTATTGTCCGAGCTTCGCAAGATGGGAGGCTCCAAATTCGATCCCGAACTGATCGATGTCTTTTTTGAAATTCTTCCCAGCATCAAACAGATCCAAAGCCTCTACCCCGAAGCGAAAGACTAGCAGCCTGTTGCGCTTATAGCGAGACCGGGGGACATAGGGCTTCATTTTCCTGTTTTTGCGTTCCGGAGGCCGGTTATCCCCCTCTTTATGCAGGCTATCCCCCCTGTCTTATCCTTCCGTTCCCCCTTCATCCCTGCGAAAGCCGGAATAACCGCTTCATGTTATACCCAAGGCACACCAGTTCCCATTCCCCATTTACCTTCTCCAGCCCCCTCAGCAGAAATTGCCGGAACCCCATCGCCTGTTTTATTATCCCGAATACCGGTTCCACCGTCTCTTTCCGTTTCTTGTATACCTTCTTCCCCTCCGCCGTCTTCAACCGCCGGGCCATCTCCTCTTTCACCGTTGCCTCCGCCGGTGCTTCAGCAGGCTCCTCCTGCTTCTCCAGATCCTTCACCGTCCGGTGATGACTCTGTTTCTCCACCGCGCAGTATACCTCCGGCCCCCGGGCCTTCCCCTGCTCATCCCGCTGCTCTACCTCCTTCACCGCTTCCTCACTGAAATATCCACTGTCCGCGCTCACCGTTTCCGCCGTATATACTTCCCCCTCCACGCTCCCCGCTATCTCTTTCAACTCCTTCTTGTCATTCCCGTGATTCGTCACATATTCCCCTACTACCAGCATCGTTCCCACATCTACCGCCGCCTGCGCATTGTAACTCTGCTCAAAATGCTTCCCGTTCCCCGCCTTCATGATCCGGCTCTCCGGATCCGTGAAGTTATACTGATACTCCTCAAGCGGTTTCTCCCGCCCCCTCCCCCCGCGCTTCTTCTTCCCTCCCTTTTCCCCTCCTGCCTTCTCTTCCGCACACGCCCCTTCCCGCTCCCGCTTCGCCTCCTCATACCGCTTCTCCATCTCCCGTTTCGCCTCCTCAAGCGCCGCCTTCCGCTCCTCCCCCCGCTTTATCTCTTCCGGTATCGTCAGCCCCTCTTCCAATGGCCGGCTGTCGGCCTCCTCCGCTTTCTGTATCAACCGCGCCACTTCCTGCTCCGTTTCCTCTATCATCTGTGCCGCCCGTTTATAGCTCACCGCGCTGTGTTTGCTTGCGTTCGCGTGTATCTTCGTCCCGTCCACGCTGATATTGCCCACCTTCTTCAAATACCCCATCTCCTGCGCCATCACCAGTATCTTCGTAAATACCTGCTTAAATCCCTCCCGGTTCTCACTGCGAAACCGGCAGATCACCGTGTGATCAGGATGCGCCGTGTTCCCGCATATGTACCTCACCGCCACATCCGTATATGTGGCTTGCTCTATCACCCGGCTGGACATCCGCCCGGTCGCGTAACAATACACCGGCAGCATCACCATCATCGCCGGAGGGTACTGCTCGCTCCCGCTTCCCGTGATGTTCACAGTGAAACCTCTGAGATCAAGCTGTTCAACCGCCTCAACGATAAAATGAACCAGATGGTCT
>JAISOQ010000104.1 GCA_031275515.1 Treponema sp.
GGAACCTCTCGTCTAAGCCTGCGGGTTTCGAGCTTCTGTTTTGGTCCGTAAATACAGCATCAGCGCCGCAGCCATGAGGGAATGAATGTAGGGCGGTTTTCCCATGTCCCGAATCACCGTCTCTGCCGGGACGATTTCCACGTCAACATATTCGTCGGCATCCAGGTTCCGCTTCCCTGTATCGCGTAAGTCTTCGGCCAGGAAAAAATGGACCCGGTTAGTCATGATCGCCGGATTGGGACTCATTGCTCCCAGCTTCAGGAGGCGTCCCGGCGTGTAGGCGGTTTCTTCCGACAGCTCCCGGGCCGCCGCCGCTTCCGGAGCTTCCCCCTTCTCGCATACGCCGCCGGGAAACTCCAGGCTCAGCGTCCGGGACCCATGCCGCCACTGGCGGACCATCACAAAGAAGCCTCCGGCTTTCTCCTTGCCCGCGGGGGCGTCCAGCAGAGGGATCACGATGGCCCAATCCGGGCAGTCCATGACCGAAAACGTCCCTTCCTCCCCGTGAGGAGAGACGCAAACCCGCTCTTGTATCGTAAAAATCCGGTTTTTGAACCGCTCTTGCCGGCATTTTTCATTCCAAATTAAATGGTTGTTTTCCATAAGATAAACAATCTCCCGTATCTTTTTTTTTGACAAGTCCCTTCCGGCAGTCTATGCTTAAAGAACCGGTCCTATGATGCAGACCGGTTGTTGAAAGCTCGATAATAATGGCATGAATCAAGGAGGCGCCTATGGCGATCATAACTATTTCCCGTGAACTGGCGGCGTTAGGGGACGAAACCGCCCAGGAACTCGCAAAGCTGTTGGGGTATCGCTTTATAGACAAGCATACCCTGGAAGAACGGATCAAATCCTACGGTGTTGTGGGGCGAAAATTCGAAAAATACGATGAGCGGAAACCTTCATTCTGGGCGTCTCTGTCCCAGGATAGGGACGATTATCTTCATTACCTGAAAACCGCCATGCTGATCGAGGCCTCCGAAGGAGGCTGCATCTTCATAGGCCGCGGGGCCAGCGCGGTTTTCCGGAACATTCCCGGCGTATTGTCCGTCTTTCTCGTGGCTCCCGGAGAAATTCGCTGCGAGCGGGTCAAGAGTTATTTCCACTGCGACGAAAAACGCGCCCGGCAGATCGTAGACCAGAGCGACCGCGACCGTATGGGGTTCTACCGCTATTTCTTTGATACCGAATGGAAAGAACCGTCCAATTACCATCTTACCTTGAATACCGGATTCCTGCATCCTGTGGCGGCTGCGGAGATCATCAAATTCCACCGGGATCAAACGCTCACTTCCGAGATGGAAGTTCAGAATACGGAGCGTCTTAAAGAATTGATCCTGAGCCAGCAGGTGGTTCACCACATTCTCTACGAAAAGGAAATCTCCATTCATTTCCTGGAAGCTTCTGCGGCGGGGAAGATCGTAACTCTTTACGGGGTTGCCAATTCCCAGTCCCTGGTGGAAGCCGCGATTAACGCCGCCAGGGAGGCGGTCCCGGATGGTTCGATCCGCTCCGAAATTCAGGTGGTCCAGGAATACAGTGTGATGCCTTGAGGTTCGGCCTTTAATTTTGTAAAAATAAAGGTATGAAAACGAAAGAATTTCTCGGGCAGCTTCATGCCATCGATAGAGACTGTTGTCTGCTGGAAAAGACAGCGGCCATTCTCCAATGGGATCAGGAGACGAATCTGCCGCCGGAGGGCGTTGAAGAGCGGGCAAATCAACTCGCCCTTATTGAGGGCCTTGCCAATGAGCGGGCCGCGGACCCCCAAATAGGGCGGTTCCTTGAGGAACTGGGTTCCAAGACGGAAAACCCGTCAGGCGATGAGGCGCTTCCCCCGGTGGAGCGGGATTTTTGCCGGGCGCTGCGCCGCCGTTACGACCGGGCCGTAAAGCTGCCCCCGGGCTTTGCCGCCGCCGCGGCCCGGGCCGAAAGCCTGTCCCAGGCCGCCTGGGTGGAAGCCCGGCGTAACAACGACTTCGCCGCCTTTGTCCCTCACCTGAAGGCAATGGTCGATTTTGCCCGTAAGCGCGCGGAATACTGGGGTTTCACCGGCGGCGCTGTTTACGACGGCCTCCTGGACGCCCATGAGCCGGGAATCGCCGCCGAAGAAATCGCCCGGCTTTTCGGTCCCCTCAGGGAACGGCTGTCGGCCCTTCTTAAGCGGATAAGCGCTAAAAACGCCGCCGGCCTGGAGAGGGGAGGGGACTGGGCCTTCCTGAACCAGCCCTACAATACGGAACAACAGGCCCGGTACAGCCGGGACCTCATGGAAAGCCTGGGCTTTGACCTCCGCCGGGGCCGCCTGGACACGAGCGCCCATCCTTTTACCACTACCCTGGGTTTTAGCGATGTCCGTATTACCACCCGATATATCGAAGGTAACGTCCTTTCCGCCATATTTTCCACGATCCACGAGTCGGGCCACGCCTTTTACGAGCTGGACATTAACCCGGACCTCCGGGGAACCTGTCTGGCCGAAGGAGTCTCCATGGGCATACACGAGTCCCAGTCCCGGCTGTGGGAAAACGTCTTCGGCAGAAGCCGCGCCTTTTGGGAATACCAGTTCCCCCGCCTCAAGGCCGTCTTCCCCGAACAACTCAGGGAGGTCACCGCAGACGCCTTCTACAGGGCTGTAAACCGGGCCGGTCCCTCACTTATCCGCATTGAAGCCGATGAGTTGAGCTACAGTCTCCATATTATCCTCCGCTTTGAATTGGAGAGGCGTCTCTTTTCCGGGGACCTTGCGGTAGAGGATCTTCCCCATGCCTGGCGGCGCTCCATGAAGGAACTCCTGGGCATAGAACCCCAAACCGATGCCGAAGGCGTCCTCCAGGATGTCCATTGGTCTATGGGTTCTTTTGGCTATTTCCCCAGCTATGCCCTGGGCAACCTCTACGGCCTCCAGTTTTTGAAAAAGCTGCGGCAGGACCTGCCTGGCTATGAGGAGGATATAGCCCGCGGCAGCTTCGCAGCCATACGCCAATGGCTGCGGGAAAACATCTATACCTGGGGCCGCCGGCTTGATCCTGCGGATTTGCTCTTCAAGGTTACCGGGGAGAATCTCTCGGTCTCCCCCTTCCTGGAATATATCGAGGCAAAGTACACGGAACTGTATGGGCTTTGAGCGTCCCGGCGCGGTTTCAAAGTTATCGGCAGGGCGCGGCGGCCCCCGTAATGCCTCACGTAAAAATCTTACCACCGCAGCCGGTGCGTTCCTCTCAAGAGGACACATCAGCAATTTGGAGGAGGTTATCAAGAGCCTGATTCATCAGCGCCTGTTGCTCTAAGAGATCGGTGTTACTTTTTAGGTCCAGCACAGCCGCCTTGCTTTCTGAGGAAACTTCGCGGTCATCGCTCTTGAGCAACCCTTGGAAAGGCGGCCTGGCTTGTCGCAGCGCTTGCAGTATTTGGCGCCGGCAGGTTTTTGGGAGACGAGTTTCATGCAGAAGTAAAACGGGTTGGACAGGAGGTCCAGAGGACGGTAGAGGGAGCGTAAGGCGTCCACCCCCTGCGTCCCCTCAGTAACGCCCATAGCCTGCGGTTTTCCTCAGGGTGTTGTTGTTTTGTTCGATCCGGCAATTATCGTTTTTCCTGCCGGTTCTGCCCCGGGTAAAGGGGACGCCGAGGCTTTCACGCCAGCGCACGGGGGCGGCATTGGTCAAGGTCAAGGCATAACAAAACTTGCCTGAAAGGTTCCCTCCATCGTACTGAACGAGGTTGATTTGGAAGAAACCGGGGGTTCGTGGACGTATTCGAAGCGGGTCAGTATGGTCACGCACTTTTTCAGGGGCGGGTCCGCCTTGGTTTCCCGGATTTTCAGCCGTTTCTTGCGGCGGGCAAAGAGCAGCTCCACAGTGGAGGCGCTGATGTTCCGCAGTTTCTCCCTGACCGCCTGTAGTCCGGGTGAAGTCGTCCAGAATCCGTTTTTTCCCCGCTTTGTCCGCCTTGCGGTATTGAACCGTCACTTGGCGTGTGAGAGTTCGTCATTTTTGCATAGTAAGCCCCATTTTTTCCTCCGGTCTTTGCTGTTGCCGGGTTTAGTGTCGGGCCAGGGTAAGATTTTGACGTGAGGCAATGCGCGGCCTTGAAAAGAAGGCCGCAGCCTAAAAAAAGGAGTATGTATGGAACCTGTCCCAAAATGGAAAGCAAACCCCCGCCGTTCATGGCGGGGGTTAAAAAAACGTCATATACAGCCGGAACGATCCAGGGCAGTGACCGGCTTCCGGCTCTGCCGGAAAAAGACGCAAAAGCCATTGACTATATGCGTCTTTTAGGGTATCAATAAGACATCTTTCACTCAGGAAAACGCCATCTTAGCTCAGTCGGTAGAGCACTTGACTTGTAATCATGAGGTCTTCGGTTCGATTCCGAAAGATGGCTGAAAAGACCGGTTTTCCCTCCCCCCTC
>JAISOQ010000152.1 GCA_031275515.1 Treponema sp.
AAATCCAAATTCGCAGGGTTTTTAAAAAACTGGAAAGGGGTGTAAATTGGTAAAAACAAATTACCCCCCCCCCCCCCCCCCCCCGGCAAAAGTTAAGTAAATTTGCGATATTCTTTGCCATAATCAGCTTCTCTTTTGCGTTGGCGGCCTGTCCAATGGACACTGATGATTCGGTTACTGACGATCCGGTCGTGGAGGAAAAACCGAGCCTTGAGGATGTTTTAAGCGCCATAAGCGGGCTGAAGGCAGGGGAAAACAAGGCCTACCTCCTCCCCGCCGGGGAGGAACCCATGTCTCCGGGAAAGGCCGCCAATTCAGAGGGTCCCGTAACCGTTACCATAGACGGGGGAGGCAGGGTTGTTACCCTGGACAGCGCCGGTTCTCTTGTTACTGTGGAAAATAATGTAACCCTGGTACTAAAGAACATCACCCTTAGGGGCAGGGACAATAATCAAGCCGCCCTGGTTAGGGTGGATACCGGAGGAACCCTGGAAATGGGAACCGGCGTCCTTATCACTGCCAACCGTCTCGAGTATAGTAGCGGGATGTATGGCGGCGGGGTGTATGTCGCCATTGGCGGAACCTTTACCATGAACGGCGGGGAAATCTCGGGCAATTCCGCTGGCACCCGTGCCGGCGGGGTGTATGTCGCCAAAGGCGGAATCTTTACCATGACGAACGGGAAAATCTCGGGCAATTCCGCTGACTTCAGGGGCGGCGGGGGGGTGTTGGTCACCGAAGGCGGAGCCTTTAACATGGAGGGCGGGGAAATCTCGGACAATTCCGGCGGCGGGGTGTTGGTCGTCGAACGCGGAATCTTTACCATGACGAACGGGAAAATCTCGGGCAATTCCGCTGAATCCTATGGCGGCGGGGTGTTGGTCGCCGATGCCTGAACCTTTACCATGAACGGCGGGGAAATCTCGGGCAATTCCGCTGGCGCCCGTGCCGGCGGGGTGTATGTCTCCAAAGGCGGAATCTTTACCATGACGAACGGGAAAATCTCGGGCAATTCCGCTGACTTCAGGGGCGGCGGGGTGTTGGTCGCCGAAGGCGGAGCCTTTAACATGGAGGGCGGGGAAATCTCGGACAATTCCAGCGGCGGGGTGTTGGTCGCCGAAGGCGGAACCTTTAACAGGCATCCGGAGGCTGTTGTTTTAGAATAACCGCGCCGGGGTGTCCTACCCTGATGTATATAATTAGGTGAAAGGCGGGTGAACGTACCGGCAAGGCCGGCCCGCATATACCGGTATGGCTTGAGGCTTTGGGGGCAGGCGGCGGACGGGCTTTTATCAGCAAGCCGGACACGGGAGGGGCCGGCGCATCAAAGCGGCAGTACGCCCGCAGCCGTATATCCGGCAGGAGATCGGCAGGGGCAGCCTTTCCGGTTCTTGAGGCGGGCGGTTTAAGGTAGCCGGCCAGCCGGATTTTTTACCAGGGGCGCGCCCATGATGCGCGCCCTTCTTAAAAAAGGTAAAAGCCCGGTTTAATCTCTGTTCCGGCTCAATGCCTCCGGGCGGTCTTTTCCCGCTTTATTAAAAAAAAATTTAACTACAGGTACTTTACGAACAAAAGTCCGAATGTCGATACAAACCTTTGTGATGGCTGGCGAGGTTCGTGGTTATTTATCCATGCTTTTAGTCTGAACAGCCTGCTTGGGTGAAAGAGGCGGCGGCCCCCGGAGTAAAGTAAGCGCCGCCTGTCCGCCGGGGACCCGGTTGTTAAAGCGTGTCCCGTATATCTTCCAGTTCCGTACCGGGGATGACCTTCAATGCGGCCTCCACTTCGGCGCGGCTCAGGCCGGTGATCCGCAGGGTCCCCCGGCGGTGGGCCAGATCGTCCCCTTCGGAGGACATAAAGGACACGATGTTGCCCCCCTTCTCCGCTATGGCCCCCGATACCTTTGCAAGCTGTCCCGGCTTTTCGCTCATGTTGAATACAATCCTGACCCCGGGATGCCTGGCGCCGAATGCGTTGATGAAAACCCGGAAAAGGTCCGTGTCCGTGATGATCCCCACAAGGAGGGAACCTTTCATAACCGGAAGGCAGCCTATGTCCTTGTCCGCCATGATCCGCGCGGCCTCTTCCACCACCTCATTTTCGTCCACGGTGACCACGCGGCGTTCCATGATCTTCTCAATCCTGAGTTTGGAAAGCAGATAGCTGATCTCGTAAATATCCAGGGTGGTAGCCGGCGACGGCCCGGCCTTAATCATGTCCTTCCTGGTCACGAGCCCCACCAGGATGTCGTTCTTATCCAGCACCGGCAGGTGGCTGATCTTTTCCTTATCCATCAGCCCCCGGGCGTCATTCACCGAAAAATCGGGATGAATAAAAATTGGATTCTTCGTCATAACACGGCTAATTACCACAACGCACCTCCTGCCGCTAATACTAAACTAATTCCTGGCGTTTCACAATATTACGAATGAAACCCCGGCTATCCACCCAAATACGCCGCCTTGACCGCTTCGTCCTTCATGAGGTCCGGGGCGGGACCGCTTTTTACCACCTGGCCGGTTTCAAGGATGTAACCCCGGACGGCTACCCCCAGGGCTTTGAAGGCGTTCTGTTCCACCAGCAGTATGGTAGTCCCGCTTTCGTTGATGCGGCGTATGACCGAAAAAATCTCGTCTACCAGGATGGGGGCAAGACCCATGGAAGGCTCGTCCAGAAGGAGGAGCCGGGGCTTGGCCATGAGGGCGCGGCCCATAGCGAGCATCTGCTGTTCCCCGCCGGAAAGAGTCCCCGCCACCTGGCGTATGCGTTCTTTGAGCCGGGGGAATATGCCGAAAACCATGTCCATATCCTGCCTGACGCCGGCCCTGTCCTTGCGGGTGTAGGCTCCCATTTCCAGGTTGTCCCGGACCGAAAGGTTGGCGAAGATGCGCCGGCCTTCGGGGACCTGCACAAGCCCGGAGGCGACGATACGGTCGGGAGGCATGGCGGTAATGTCCCTGCCGTCAAAGAACACCGTACCGGCGGTCTTTTTAATAATGTTGGAAATCCCGTGGAGGGTGGTTGACTTTCCCGCCCCGTTGGAACCGATGAGGGTGATGATTTCCCCCTGGGCTACCTCGAGGGAAATGCCTTTGAGGGCTTGTATGGCCCCGTAATGAACCGTTAAACCGGAAACCTTAAGCATTGAGCAGCGCCTCCTCTCCGAGGTAAGCCTTGATCACCGCCGGGTCCCGCCTGATGTCTTCGGGAAGGCCCTCGGCGATGGTACGGCCGTAATCCAGGACGAGGATCCGTTCACAGATCCCCATTACCAGACGCATATCGTGTTCAATGAGGAGTATGGTCAGGTGGAACTCCCTGCGGATAAAGGAAATCATGTTCATGAGTTCCACCGTTTCCTGGGGGTTCATCCCCGCGGCGGGCTCGTCCAAAAGCAGCAGGGTGGGATTGGACGCCAGCGCCCGGACTATTTCCAGCTTCCGCTGTTCCCCGTAGGGAAGGTTCCGGGCCAATTCGTGTTTTTTCCCCTCTATTTTAAACAGGGAGAGGAGTTCCCCGGCCCTGGCCGCCATGTGTTCCTCGTCGATACGGAACCGTTTGAGCCGGAAGAGTACATCCAGAGGGTTCTCTTTCCTCCCCGAATGGAGGGCTATGCGCACATTGTCTTCCACGGTCAGGTTGTTGAAAAGCCTGATGTTCTGGAAGGTTCGGGATATGCCCATCCGGTTGAGCATGGAGGGGCTCATCTTTCCCGCCTGGTGTATCTTACCGTGACGGTCCCAGAAGGAGATCTCCCCTTCCGTGGGGGTGTAGATCCCCGACAGCATGTTGAACACCGTGGTCTTTCCCGCGCCGTTGGGACCTATAAGGCCCGCCAGTTCTCCCTTGTAGAGATCGCAGGAAAAATCGCTTACCGCCCGGAGGCCGCCGAAGACAATGGAAATGTCCGCTATTTTGAGTACCAGATCCCGCTGATCAGCCATTGGATTCCCCCTCCCCGGCATTACCGGCGGGAGCGGAACGGCGGAGTCCGCCGCGTATCCTGGCCCAGGCCCGTACAAAGGAGAATTCCCTGGTCCCCAAAAGCCCCTGGGGCCTGAACAGCATGATGAAGATCAAAATCAGGGGATAGATGAGGAGCCGGTAATCCTGGAGGAAACGCAGGAATTCCTGGAGGTAAGTCAAAACAAAAGCCGAAAGGATAGCCCCGGTCATGGACCCCATGCCGCCGAGAACCACGTAGATGAGGAAGTCTATGGACCTGAGGAACTGGGCTATGTCGGGTTTGACAAAGCCGACCACCATGGCGTACAGGCATCCCCCCAGGCCGGCGATGAAGGAGGCGACGACGAAACCTATCATCTTGTAACGGAAGATGTTGATGCCGCAGGAATTGGCGGCGATTTCATCCTCCCGGCAAGCCATGACAGCCCTGCCGTAGCTGGACCGGAGAAAATTTTGCAGCAGGGCCAGGACGATGATCAGAACCGTTATGACCACCACGAAGGCTATTTCTCCATTCAGTACCATGATGGTAGTGAACTGCCTGCCGTTGGGACCGCCGGTCAGAGATTTCAAGTTGATGAACACGACCCGGATGATCTCGCCGAACCCGAGGGTAACGATGGCCAGGTAATCCCCGGACAGCTTGAGCACCGGAAAACCGATGAGGAAACCCGCAAAAGTGGTAAGCACGATGCCGCATACTGCGGCCAGGGGCAGGGGAAACCCCAGGTCCAGATTGAAGAAGATGCAGGAATAGGCCCCTATAGCCAGAAAACCCGCCTGGCCCAGGGAAAGCTGTCCGGTTATCCCCACTATCATATTCACCGACATGGCCATAATGGCGTACACCCCGCCCATAGTGATGATGTGGGCCGTATAAGCGTCCAGGACGCCGGTTTTTATCAACAAAAAAGGAAGCAATACCGCAAGAATACCCACCGTCGTCAAGAGAAACGTTGCGTGATAGGGCCGTTCATGACGTTCTGCCATATCTATACCTTTATTTTGAGTTTTCTGCCGAGTATCCCCGTGGGTTTAATCAGCAAAACGATGATCAGGATACTGAAGGAGATCGCGTCGCTGTACTGACTGGAAATAAACCCCTTAGTCAGCGTCTCCGCTATACCCAGGATAAAACCTCCAAGCATGGCGCCGGGGATGGACCCTATACCCCCCAAAACCGCCGCCACAAATGCCTTGAGTCCGGGCATCATGCCCATAAGGGGGTTCACCTGGGGATAGGCCGAAGCGTAAAGCACGCCCCCCGCAGCCGCCAGGATGGACCCAAGGGCAAAGGTAAAGGCGATGATCCCGTTTACCGAAATCCCCATAAGGCTCGCGGCGCTCTGATCAAAGGAAACCGCCCGCATGGCCTTACCCCTCTTGGTGTAGTTTACCAGCAAATTCAGGGCCAGCATGAGGAGAGCCGAAAGGAAGATCACTATCAGCTGAATATTGGAAATTGAGAGGCTGCCCCCCAGGTCTATGTTGACCACCGCGGGCCGGGGAAACTGACGGGGATTCGGCCCTATAAAGGGAAGAACCCTGGCGCCGTTTTCCAGGATCAGGCTCACCGCAATGGCGGTGATCAGGGAATTGAGACGCGGCGCGGACCGCAGGGGCCGGTAGGCCAGGCGTTCTATGACGATGCCGAAAGAAGCGCAGATCAGGGCCGAAACAACGAAAGCCGCAAGCATACCCGCAGGCCCCGCGCCTATGGCGCCCAGGACAAAGAAAGCCGTATACGCCCCCACCATCAGGATATCCCCATGAGCAAAGTTGATGAGCAGCACTATCCCGTAGACCATGGTATATCCCAGGGCTATAAGGGCGTAAATAGAGCCCAGGGAAACCCCGTTAATAAGCTGTTGTAAGAATATCATACCTTTACCGTCCCCATAAACATATCAACCTGCCCCGCAGCGGCAGGGCAGGTTGTTCTTCTGCGGTTCCGGTTCCCCTTATTTGGGGTTAACGGTAGTTTTGTACGTGTTGACCAGTTTACCGTCTTTACGGACGATTTCAAGAATAGCCGCGCCCTTTATCGGATCGCGGTTCTCGTCAAAATGGATGCTGCCGGTAACATAGGTACCGTTGAGCTTCGCCATAGCGCCCTTAACAACAGAGGTGTCAAAGGTTCCGGCGGCTTTAATCCCGTCGGCCACAAGCATCATGGTGTCATAACCAAGGGCGGAGAACTGGGAAGCCGGCTTGTTGAATTTGGCGGTAAACGCTTTGACAAAGGTCTGACCCTTGGGATCCGTGGTGTCCGCCGCGAAACCCGCAGACCAGAAACCGTTGAGAACCTCGTCCCCGGCGTTGTCGACGAGGCCGTCCCAGCCGTCGCCGCCAACCAGCGGGCAGGCGATCCCCTGGGCGCGGAGCTGCTTCGCCTGGAGGGCCACGTCGTTGTAATAATTGGGAAGGTAGATCACTTCAGGATTGGCGGCCTTGATGCGGGTAACCTGGGCGTTAAAGTCAACGTCGCCGCTCTGATAGGCTTCGTCGGCCACAATCTGGCCGCCTATGGCCTTGAACTGATTGCGGAACGATTCGGCCAGCCCGGTGTTGTAATCCGCCCCGGCATCGTAAAGGATAGCCGCCCGGTGGGCGCCCAGGGTGTCAAAGGCAAAATCGGCGCCGACTACGCCCTGGAAGGGATCGATGAAACAAGTCCGGAAGATGTAATCCCCGACCCTGGTAACCGCCGTATTGGTAGCCGAAGGGGAGATGAGGATCACCTTACTTTGCTGGGCAAGGGCGGTCATCGACTGGGTAGCCCCGGAAGTGCTGGAACCGAGGACGTAGGAAACCTTATCCCTGGTGGTCAGCTTGGTAAAGGCGTTGACCGATTTCTCAGCGTTACCCTCGTCATCTTCGGCGATCAGGGTCAGTTTTTTGCCCAGAAGCCCGCCCGCCGCATTGATCTCGTCAATGGCCAGCAGGATCCCGTCCCTGGACTCGTTCCCGTAGAACGCGACCTG
>JAISOQ010000148.1 GCA_031275515.1 Treponema sp.
CCAAAAAAGTCCGAAGGAATTCCGACGGGGTGGTTTCCCGATTGAGTATCTGATAAAGCCCGGTTGAAATCGGCATTTTCAGCCGGTGCTTTTCCGAAAGGGTACGGACGTATTTGGCAGCTGCTACGCCTTCCGGAAGATAGCCGATTTCTCCAATACGGGAAAGAAGATCTTCCAAACCGGCGAAGGGTTCCAGAATGTTCTTCTCGATAATCTCCCGCCCAAAGCGCCGGTTCCGGCCAAAAACGGAACGGCAGGTCACATCCAGGTCTCCGACCCCCGAAATCGAGGTAAAGGTCTCCGGGTGAGTAGCGCCCAGGGCCATACCCAAAGCCTGTATCTCATTGAGACCTGCGGCAAGGAGCAAAGATTCAGTACCATCCCCAAAGATATCCTCCACCGCGTTGACGCCCCCGCCGGTTTTCAAGGCATCCAGCATACCAAAGGCAATGGCAATGACGTTCTTGGCAGCCGCTGCAACCTGAACGCCCCGGACATCAAAAGACGAAAAAACAAGCAGCCGGTTGCTGCGAAGAAGGTCCCGAAACCGGATAGAATTCTTGGCGTTTTCGCTGGCCGCAATAAGCCCGGTTATCTTGCCCCGGGATACTTCCTCGGCGTGACTCGGCCCGGCGATGTAGACCAAGGACTGGCGGTAAAATCCAGGGAGATAATCCTCCAGGGTTTCCAGGATAAGCCGGGGGCCTCTGGCGCTGGGGAGGAATCCTTTGGTGATTACCGCTATGGCGGTCTCCCCTTCCCGTATTGAAGGGACCGAAAGGATCTGCTTCACCATATCCAAAAGATAAAGGGAAGGCGATGCAAGAATGATGTATTCCCGGTTACCCGCCGCGGCAGTGATGTCAGTACAGGCGGTGATGTTCGCCGGGAGGGACGCCCCCGGAAGATAGCGGGGATTGGCCCGCTCCCGGTTGACAGCATCCGCGACATCCTGCTCACGGCACCAAAGAACCACATCCTTCCCCTTATCCGCAATAACCTTGGCAATAGTAGTCCCCCATGCGCCGGCGCCTAAGACTGCGATTTCCGCATTCATACCCTTCCCTTTCGTAAGATTTTCAAATCCCTCAGAACCACCGGCCATTCCCATCCTCCCATTCGCATATCTCCCCTTCTTTAAAAAACAGGTGGATTTCCCGAGCCGCGCTTTCGGGGGAGTCAGAGGCGTGGATAATGTTACACCTCGTGGTCCAGGCAAAATCCCCTCTAATGGTTCCAGGCAGGGATTCGTTGACGTCCGTGGCTCCGGCTAAACGCCTTGTTATGCGGATAATCCCCGGCCCCTCCAGGATCATGGCGATTACCGGACCAGACAAGGTGTATTCCACCAGTTTTTCATAAAAATTCTTGCCCCTATGCTCGGCGTAATGGGCTTCCGCCAGGGCTTTATCCATCCTGATCATCTTGAGGGCGACGATCTTTGCCCCTTTCCGCTCCAGGCGGCTCAAAACTTCTCCGGCTATCCGGCGCTGCAGAACGCCGGGTTTCAGCATAATAAAGGTCCTTTCCATACGTATACTCTACTCCAGGATTAAAAAAGACGCCAGAACCCCCCGATACCACCTTTCAGAGTACAAAATAAGAATGATTCTATGAAAATTGGGGATACTTTCTCAAAAAATCATTACTGAAATTATAATATATCTCAAAAAACGCTTGATTTTTTTTCTCAGACACATTATCTTTTAATTTGTTACTGGTGATACGGTGTTCGGAGAAGCCTTTCAATACGTTGATTTAACCATCCGAATTTTGTGAATGCACCTAGTTATTACATCAACCGTATTCTCAGTTTGCCTTCCGGGTTTCCTCACCTCCTTTTCCCGGGAGGCTTTTTTATTTATACTTTCATGTAACATGATGGAAATCCTGCAAGTCGGTAATCAACAGATAGAAGTAGCCTACAAGCCTATTAAAAACCTCAGGCTTACGGTATATCCGCCTGATGGCCGGGTAAAGATTGCCGCGCCTCAGAGCATGACGGTGGATTTCATACGAAATTTCGCCGTTTCAAGGCTGACATGGATAGAAAAGCAGCAAAGCCGGTATCGTCTCCGGGCCGCCGTCCGGGAAAAAACTGGCCTTGAGGATCCCCAATTCATCTGGGGGGTCCCCTATCGGCTTAGGATAGTCGAAAAGCGGGGAAACCCCAAAATGACGGTGGAAAACGGAGAGCTGACCCTCCAAGTGCGTCCGGGCGCCAATCTGGAGAAACAACAGGCGTTGTTAGATGCTTGGCGGCTCACGGCTGTAAAGGAAACGGCGCCTCAATTAATCGAGAAATGGGAAAGGATCATCGGAGTAAAGGCCGCCGCTCTCTATGTTAGAAAAATGAAAACCCGCTGGGGAAGCTGCAACTGCACCCGCCGGACCATCAGGCTCAATTCGGAGCTGGTAAAATGGAGCCCCGAATGTTTGGAATACGTCATTGTTCACGAACTCATACACCTTATAGAGCCAACTCATAACCGCAATTTCTATCGCCTTTTAACCCAGTATATGCCGGCCTGGAAGGTCCTGCGTAAACGGTTAAGGCTGTCCCAAAACTAATTGACGGTGCGCTAACGCCCACGGTTTTGGGACAGCCTCGGATGAATACGGCTGACTCCTAATTTCTAAAATGCAGGTACGAAAATACTTCCGGAATGTGGGAATCGTAAACGCCGTGTTCATTGAGAGCCCAGCCTATGCTTTCAGGGACTGTCTTATTGTGATAGCGCAGAGCCTCAAAACGGAAAAAAGCCGCCCGGATGACATCTCCTTCTTTTGGGGGGAAGGTTTGACTTGGGAGCAGCTTCCTAAAACCCTCCCAGGGAAGGGCAATTTCCACAGTCCAGCCCCGATCTACCGTGGAAGGGTCATTAATAGCCCCATTCACTTTAACAGCCGTCCGCAGACCGGGAAAATCGAAATCCATGAAGGCCCACCGTTTACCCCGAGGATGTTTACCGTAGCGGGATGGGTCTTGAAAGCCACCAAGGACATCCACATTCCGGGTGTAAAGATCGAATCCCAGGGCGTCAAAACGGCTGCCTTTTTTCAGGGCGTCCTGATATACAAAAAAAACTTCGTACACCGTGTTAAAGGCATTGATTTCCAGCTCGTAGTAACAATCTTCCCCGCCTATAAAAAGCTCCACATCATTGTCATACCAGATGAAGGAATCCCGCTCGGTCAGCGACGCCCGCAAGACCGGCTCCTCAAGCTGAAAGGCAACGTACAGGTTACAATCATCCCACAGGCTGGCTGTACGAGTGTCGAAAAAAGCCGGCTCGCCGCTCACCATGTCCACAAAGCGCCGGGACCAGAGAGCGGCCTTCCATACGGGCTTATCCAGGTTCCCATCTATAGAAAAAGGTTCCAAAACCCGATGGCTGGTATGGTGCGCAATACGGCTTTCATCATCGAAATTGAACATAGACATCTCCCTCATTTTCTTTACTTTGATACATATTAAATCCTAATACATTCCAGCATTTATCCAAGGGAATCCTCACTTCTTATCCAGCCCTATGTAATAGGTCTCGAAAGATTCCCGGCGGCAAGCCTGAGGCTTAAAGCTCTTGCCGACCCTGAAAAGCTCCCGTATCCTTTTCAGGAGGGAAACCGTATCTCCCCCCTGAAACACTTTGACCGCCAAGTGTCCGCCTTGCGCCAGAGCTGATTCGGCGTATTCCAGTACGGTCTCCGCCAATCCCAGGGAACGAAGCGTGTCCACCTGCCGGCTGCCGGTAGTGGCCGGGGCAAGATCGCTCAAAAGGAGGCGGTACGGTCCCCGGCTCAAAAGGATGTTCCGGGTATCCTCCTCGGTAATGTCGCCCTGAATAAAAAAAAAGTTGTCCCGGTCAAAAAGCCCCTTATCGTACCGGCGGGAAAGGGAGGAAATATCTACCGCAGCAAGGAAAACCCGGTCTCCCAAGGTTCGCAATGTGTAAAGGCTCCAGCTCCCCGGAGCCGCCCCCAGGTCCAAAACCCTAAACGGAAAAGAAGAACCGCTGGAACTGCCCCCCGAAAAGAGGCCGAATTTCTCATCGAGTTCCCGAAGCTTATAGACGGAACGGGCAGGATACCCTTCTTTCTGGGACTTGAGGGCCCAAAAATCCGGTTTTCCGTAATTTGCCACGGAACAGCCTCCTTAACAGTATGCAGTATGAAACAGCGGATTCCCGGCTAATCTGCTTTTACCGGATTGCCTATACATCCAGATTACTTACCAGCAGCGCATTCTCCTCAATGAACTCCCGGCGGGGCGCTACAAGTTCACCCATAAGGGTAGAAAATATCCGCTCCGCCTCTACAGCATCATCCAGGTGTATCTGTACGATGTTCCGCTGAGAAGGGTCCATCGTGGTGTACCAAAGCTGGTCGGGGTTCATCTCGCCCAATCCCTTGTAACGCTGAAGGGCGATTTTTTCCGGGTCCCTGCCGGATGAGGCAAGAATACGATCCTTCTCGGCGTCGTCATAGGCGTAAAAGGTCTTCTTCTCGTAACTGATCTTGTAGAGGGGAGGCATGGCCAAATAAACGTGGCCATGTTCAATGAGCGCGGTCATATACCGGTAAAAAAAAGTAAGCAGCAGGGTCCTGATATGGGAACCGTCAACATCGGCATCGGCCATGATGATAATTTTGTGGTAACGTATCTTTGCAACATTGAATTCGCTGCCGCAGCCGCCGCCTATGCTGGCAATGATAGGCTGGAGCTTCTCGTTAGTAACCACCTTCTCTATGCGCTGTTTTTCCACATTCATCATCTTGCCCCAAAGGGACAGAATGGCCTGGTACTGACGGTTCCGGCCCATTTTAGCGGAACCGCCTGCGGAATCCCCCTCCACGATGAAAAGCTCCGTACGGGCGGGATCTTTCTCGGAACAGTCCGCCAGCTTGCCGGGAAGACCCGCCGAATCCATAGCGTTTTTCCGGCGGGTAGCGTCCCGGGCCTGCCGGGCGGCAATACGAGCTTTAGCGGCAAGGACGCTCTTTTCCAGGATGTTAGTAATCACATCAGGATGGGCGTCCAAAAAAAGCTCCAACTGCTCATTTACCAGGGATTCCACGATACCTTTGACTTCGGAGTTTCCCAATTTGCCTTTGGTCTGACCTTCAAACTGGGGATTTGGAACCTTAACCGAAAGGACCGCCGTAAGACCCTCGCGGACATCATCACCGGAGAGGCTTTCGTCCAGTTTTTTAGAGTGCTTGGACTTTTTAAGGTATTCGTTCAGGGTCCGGGTCAGGGCGGATTTAAAGCCAACCAGATGAGTGCCGCCTTCACGGGTATTGATGTCGTTCACAAAAGAAAACATTATCTCGTTAAAGCCGTCGTTATACTGGATGGCACATTCCACCTCTATATCGTCCCGGGAACCCTCAATAAAGATAGGCTCCTTGTAGAGAACGGTCTTGTTTTCGTTAAGATACTCCACAAAGCTCTTAACCCCTCCGTCGAACTTAAAGTCATGGACCTTGGGATTTAAAAGCCGCTCATCCCGGATAGTAATTTTAAGGCCCTTATTGAGAAAGGCCAGTTCCCTAAGGCGGTTAGAAAGGGTGTCAAAATTGTAAGTAGTAAGCTCAAAAACTGAAGCATCCGCCTTAAAACGGACTATAGTACCCCGGCGGGAACGAAAATCCCTGGCCCAGGCGGGGATTTCCTCATCCATAATCTCCCGCGCAGGACTTTCCGGCGTACCTATGTGATAACGCTGGGTATATACTTTGCCATTGAGCAGAACAAAGACTTCGCACCAGTCGGACAGAGCGTTCACCACAGATACCCCAACGCCGTGAAGACCGCCGGAGACTTTGTAGGAATTTTTATCGAATTTACCGCCTGCGTGGAGGCGGGTCATGACCAGTTCCAGGGCGCTTACCCCTTCGCCGGGGTGCATATCCACCGGGATACCCCGTCCGTTGTCCTCCACCCGGATAACGTCGTTGCCTTCAAGTACCACCAGAATGGTATCACAGTGACCCTGCATGGCTTCGTCAACGGAATTGTCTACAACTTCATACACTAGATGATGCAATCCATCAATGCCAGTAGTCCCTATATACATTCCAGGCCGCTTACGCACCGCCTCAAGGCCTTTCAGCACCTGGATATTCTGGGCAGAATAATTTGAATTCATACCTTATCTTATTCATCTTGAAGAAAAAAGTAAAGATTGCGCGTTGGCTCATTGAAAAAGCAACCCAAAAGCCCCTGTGCCTCAGAAAAAGCAACCCAATTCAAGGCAGACTATCCGGTAACCACAGCTATCGGAGGTCAACATGGGGTAAACTATGCAAGAGAAAAAAGCAGTTGCCAGGCAGGCCCATTCCCGCTGCCAGAAAGCCGGAGGGAAAGAGAATTCGGCCATTCTGGACGAATTCATCCAGACCACCGGCTGCAAAAACCGGAAATACGCTCTGCGTATCCTGAACAAGCCGGAGGTTCCACAGACCCTGCTCGTCGTCAAAGGCAAGGCTGTTAAACTGAAGCCCGCCCAACCTAAACCGCCCAACCGGGCCGGGAAAAAAATCTATACCGATGAGGTCATCGCCTCCCTCCGCCTTATCTGGACCTTCTTCTGGTATAAAGCGGTCGAACCGAAGGTTCGCAGCTCCTGGCCCCCCTTATCCGCCAGCAAATGCCCTTCATCACTTCCTGGCCCGCCTTCGGCATTACCCCCGCCGTCAGGGATAAGCTCCTGTCCATCAGCCTCGCTGCCATCGACCGCGCAGGCCGCCCTCAAACTCAAGGGCAAAAGCTTCACCAAACCAGGCCAACTCCTCAAACATCGCCTCCCTATCCGCACCTTTTACTCCTCCCATGAACGTAAACTCCCCGGTTTTATCCAAATCGACACCGGCCGACTTTAGTCCGACACCATTGCGGTCAGACCACTTCCGGCCAGTATATCCTCACCCTCTCCGCTGCCGATGTCGCTTCAGGCTAGATTTCCCTGTTTCCCCTCCTCAACAAGCCCCACCGCTGGACCTCAAGGACATCCTCGCACAGCAATTCAAAGTATCACCCGTTATCCATTCAAATTTTCAGGAAAATGGTCCTAATATTTTGAAAAATGTCTAAAATAGTAGACGGATTGTAAAACAAAATGGCCCAAATATATCATTTTCAGGATTCTTTTGAGTCA
>JAISOQ010000200.1 GCA_031275515.1 Treponema sp.
GCGGCTCCTGAAACTACGGACACCCATTCCCACCCATTGAACCGCCGTGTACCGAACGGTATGCACGGTGGTGTGAGAGGACGGCTACCCAATTAATGAGTAGCCTCCTACTCGATTAGGGTCCCGTCAAGGCGCACCGTACATAATGCGCCTCGTTCCCTGTTTGGGCGATATTGACAAGAGTCCCTGAACCTTCGCCGTCACATTCCTTCCGGCGGGGGCAGAAGCGGGCGTACCGGCAGGCGTCGTGAGCGTCAGGCCCGGAGGGGAAAACCGCATCTAAGGCTCCCCGTGCGGGAAAATCGGCGAAAACGCTGCCGGACGGCGGCGGCGCTGAGTTCTCCCCGGGCAGTTCCGGTACTGCCGCCAGCAGCGCCTGAGTATAGGGGTGGGCCGCTTGGGTATAAATATCCCTGGCCGCGCCGAGTTCCACGATTTGGCCGCGGTACATTACCGCGATGCGGTCGCAGAGGTAATACACGATGTTCAGATTGTGGGATATGAAGAGCAGGGAAAGGCCCAGCCTTTGATGCAGGTCCTGGAAAAGATTGAGTATCTGGGCCCCTACGGATACGTCCAGGGAGCTGACGGCTTCATCGGCGATAATAAGCTTGGGGTCCAGCATGAGGGCGCAGCCTATGCAGATCCGCTGCCGCTGACCGCCGGACAGTTCCGAAGGCTTGCGTTTTTTATAGGCGGAATCAAGGCCGACCAGGGAGAGAATTTCCTCTACCCTCCGTGCCCGCTCCCCGGGGTTTTTAACCCCCTGTATGCGCAGGGGTTCCTCCAGGATACTGCCTATAGTTTTTACCGGGTTGAGGGAGCTTGCGGGGTCCTGAAAGACAACCTGCACCTTCCGGGCCATTTCCCGGCGGCGTCTGCGGTCCTGTCTAAGCCCGTCGATGATAATTTCCCCTTCATAATCGATCAGTCCCAGAATGGCCCGGGCCAGGGTGGTCTTGCCGCACCCCGATTCCCCCACAAGGCCGAAAATTTCTCCTTTGCGAATTTCCATGTTGATGTGATCCAGCACGGGCTTCCCGGTTTTTTTCCCCAGCGCGCCGTAGGAGCGGGACACGTAGACATTGGACACATCCCGGAGGAGGACGAAGGGACTAGGTTCCGGCACGAAGGGCCTCCCATTACCTTTCATTTTTCATCCCGCCTGCCGGCTGGGGAAAAACAGCGGACATAGTGGCCGCCGCCCAGGTCCGTCTGATCCGGGAAGGCCGAGGCGCACCGCGGTTCCGCACGGGAACACCGGGGGGCAAAGGGACAGCCGTAGAGTTTTTCTTCATCTTCTATCGAAGGGACCTTGCCGGGGATGTTCACCAGGGGTCTGCCCTTAGCGTCTTTGGAAGGGATGGCCCCGATGAGACCTTTGGTGTATTCGTGAGAGGGACGGCTGAAAATGTCCTGGACCAGCCCTTCTTCGACGAGCTTCCCCGCATACATGACCAGCACCCGGTCACAGAGGAGGCTCACCAGGGCAAGGTCATGGGAGATAAAAAGGATAGAAGTCCCCTGATTTTTGTTGAACCATTTCATCAGCCTGAGGAGCTGGGCCTGGATGGTAACATCCAGGGCGGTGGTAGGCTCATCGGCAATGAGCAGTTTGGGCTTGCAGATCATGGCCAGGGCTATCATCACCCGCTGGCGCATACCCCCTGAAAGCTGGTGGGGGTACTCTCCGGCAAGGCGTTCCGGGTCGGGGAGGCCTACCTTCCCCATGATGTCCAGGACTTCCCGGCGTATGAGGGCCTTGTCTGTATACCCATGCAGTTCCAAAGGTTCGGCGATCTGGCGTCCGATTTTGAGCAGCGGGTTGAGGGAAGTCATAGGCTCCTGAAAAATCATAGAGATACTCTTGCCCCGTATTTCCCAGAGTTCCCGGCTTTTAAGTCCCGCAAGGTCCCGGTTTTCAAAAACGACGCTCCCGCGGGTAATTGATATGCCGCCGGGCAGCAGACCGGGGATAGCCAGGGCGGTGAGGGTTTTTCCGCATCCCGATTCCCCGACGATGCCGAGAATTTCCCTCTGAGCTATGGTAAAACTGATGTCGTTTACCGCAGGAAGGAAACTCCGGCCCTTTTCTATCCCAACGGAAAGATGCTGTACCTCCAGTAAGGGCGGCGGGCGAAAGATGTTGTTTACCAAATAATTATTTGAAAGAACCAAAAGTTAATAACCAGAACCGCAACGATCTTGTGCATACGGTGGTCTTTGGAAAAACGTATGCCTTTCCTCACTAATCGTGAATACCATGTCCCTAATGACCGGTGTTCCCTCTCTATCTTTTGAGTATTTTCTTTACCCTTGACTACTTCGCTGTTAGTAACACATGATTGGTAAGCAATATCATTCTCAGTATATACAATCTTTATATCAAACGGCGACAGTAAAGCTGAAAGTTCATCCAGGTTTTCATGTTCCCCTGTGCCGAATTGAAATGCCACCGGCTCCCCGGTAGTATGGTCTATTGCCCACCAAAGCCAATACTGATGGCTTTGGTCTCCGGCAAAACTCCACATTTCCTCCATTCCGGCTTCATTAGCCCTCACAATCTCAAGCGTAATATCCCCCTTTCGCCGGTTGTTCAGGTAATCATAATTGACATACCATAACAACCCTTCGATGCTCCTCAGCGCATCCGTAACGGTGTCCTTGGCTATCTCTAGTGTTCTGGCTGTTGCCCGCGTCCCGTTTCCATTGATTATCGAAAAAAATATGCGTGAGCGGATATTTGGCTCGTATGCGTTGTAGGTATAATTCTCAACAAAGGTCTTATGCCGGCATTTTTCGTTGCTGCACAAAAAGCGTTGTTTGCCATTCCTGGATGTTCCGTTCTTTTTTACATTATCGCTTCCGCAATGCGGACATTTTACCGGCGCTAATATCATTATAATCCCTCCCTGTCTTTGTCTTAACAACGACAGTATCATAGTTTTTATCTGCCGTCAACGCCTTTCGGCCATCAGCCAAAGCTGGCAGGATCCTAATGATCTGTCCCGCCGGCTGCGGCGTTAAGCTTTTTTTATATAGGCGGCGGGATCGGCCTTTTTCATGAAAGGGGACATGATGCAGACGCCAGCGGCGCCTGCCTTTCTCACCGCGTCGATGTTCGTTTCGGATATGCCGCCAATGGCATAAACCGGGAGGACCGTTCGGGCGTAGAGTCCGGAGAGAAAGGAAAGGCCCTTGGGGGGGAAGTCCCGGCTTGGAACCGGTTTGAAAGATATGCCCCGCAACTACACAGGCGGCGCCCTAGGATGCGGCATACCGCGCTTCCTCAGCCGAATGTACCGAAACCCCCAGGGTAAAACCGTTAATATCCGCCCCGGCTTCCCGGAAGCGGAGGAAGGCTGGAAAGGGAAGCTGGATCCAGCCGCCGCCCAAGGCCCTGGCGGCGCCGCTGAATCTGTGGACGATAAAGACGGTTCCATACCGGGCGCAGAATGCCGCCGTCTGCCGGGCCAGGGCGGTATATTCTTCTTCGGCGAGGTTTTTTTCCCGGAGCATCAGGCCCCAAACCCCGGAGGCGGCTACGGCTTCAATCTGTGAAAGGAAATCTCCCCGGCACAAAGGCCGGCTGCTTACGGCGATGATCCTAAACATAGAGGTATTCGCTCATCACCGGCTGTAAAGACCGGGAAAGGATCATATTCCGGATTTCGCTTACTGCGCGGCTGTCGGCAATCTCGAATTGCCCGTCCCCGTCCGCTTCACCCCCGCGCCAGCCTATCCCCACATCTACCCCGGCGGATATTTTAGTCGTCCCGATGGACACCGCGTGATCCCGGAACCGGGCGTTTTCCCGGCTGGAAATAGTTATCCCCGCGAAGGGCATGAAGATCCGGTAGGCGCAGATTAATCGTAATTCCCTGAAAATCACGCAGGGAAAGGATAGCCTCGTTTAACTCCACCACCACCTGCCTCTCCTGATAGCCCTGGGAAAGCAGGAAGTCCGAAAGTTTATGCTCCCCGGAAAGGCAGAGGTCTTTTCCATTTACCCTCATCATTGCGGCCTCCTAAAAAAAGCTTCACAAAGAACTACACCCGTGGTGGTGTGTACCCCTTCGTGAAGCTTTCTTCACTCTGCATAATATTTTTTAAGAAAATCGCGGCCTAGGCCAGATCCCTGACACATCTCGGTCAGGAACAGAGCTTAATATAAAACGGCGGGGCAAGAAAGTCAAGCTGTCGCGTTGCCAGGATAAACGCATGAAATTAGAATGAATGAGGCAGGAGAAGGTCCCGAATGGCCTGGGCGTTGAGCAGCTTGAAAATGCTCTCAATATGCCGCTCAAAACTCGACGCCAGCATAAACCGCATCCCCTTCAAACTCCGGTCATCAAACGCCCTCTGTACCAGCGAAAGAATCGCCAGTGCCACCTGCTTCATCATTTGCAGGTTTTGCGCCCCCTTCTTCCTCATCATCCTATTCCGGTCTTCCCCAAAGGTATAATCAAGGCGCCAGTACAGCTTGTTTTCCACCTGCCAATGCCCCCTCTCCGCTTTCGCAAATCGGGTAGGAGGCTGCCCATTATTTGAGCAGCCGTCCTCCCACACCACCGTGCGTACCGTTCGGTACACGGCGGTTCAATGAATTCCGTGCAGTACCTCTTACCACTTGCCTATTC
>JAISOQ010000214.1 GCA_031275515.1 Treponema sp.
ACAGAACACTAATCGTAAAGTATCCTTCCCCTTTTTATTTGTCCGTCTTTCTGTTCCAGAACCCATTCACCTGAGTAGAACCGCAGAAGGGCCAGTAATTCTCCGGTCTGGTTATCGTACCAACCGACGCTGCCCTCGGCGTCAAGGGTAACGAACCGGTCCCCGCTGTTGATGAGCCGCAGGGACAGGCCGGGGCTCCGTTCAAAGGAGGTGAGGCCCAGGGCGCTGTAAAGGATTACCCCATCCCCGCCTATAGAGGAAGCCAGAACCCCGCCGCTTTCTGCAATGCCGAAAGCCGTGTCCTCGCCCTGATACTCAATCAGCCGCGTTGATTGGGACGGGTTGGCGGTGTTCAGGCGGAGGATGCTGGTCCTTGCGCTGTCTGTCCCGCCTGTCACGGCTGCGCCGTAGAGGACGCCGCTTTCGCCCCGGTAGATGCGGGCGCCTACGGCGGCGGGATACGCTAAAGGTACGGTCTCGCCGGTTGTGATGTCCACTTTGAGGAAGGGGGTGTTCCCCAGGACGGCGCTCCGGCCTATGACGATGTTCCGTTCATCCATAAAAGCCGCATCCAGGGCGCCGGCTGCGGAAAAGGAGAAGCGGACGGCCCCGGTATCCAGGGAGACCACCGTTATGTTTCCCACCGAATCCAGAAACAACGCCTGGCTGCCCAGGACTGCGGCGGAACGGAGGGGGAATTGCAGGGGAACCTGGTCCAGGGTAAACCATCCGCCGCCGGGGTATTTCCGTAGAACCGGAACCTTCCGGGCGCCTTCAGACTGCCAGAAGAGGAAGACCCCATACAGGGAGCGGGGATCTATTTCGGCGGCGATATGGGTATACTGAGCAGCGTCTTCAAACGAGACAAACGCCTGATCGTCGAATTCATTGAAATCCAGGGGAATAAAACCTAAAAAATTATCGGCGGTAATAATACACAGATACTTTCCCGAGGCGCCGGCTTCCCGTATCGCAAGCTGCTCCGCCGTGGTAAAGGCCCGGACCGCCCCATTTTCGGCCAGGGACCAGATACGACCGTCGGAGGTTCCCAGGACGGAAGCATCACCGGCCACAGCAGCGCTCGTAACCACCAGGGGAACGGCGGAGTTCCATCCCGAAGGGATGTTCCGGCGGCTCCTGATTTCAAGCCTGCCTGTGGAACTGAGGCCATAGCGTATTATCTGGGGATTTTCCCCCACAGACAGGCAGAGGAATTCCGTCTGCTCCTGGCCGGCGGGGTATAAGACGCCCTGGGGGACCTGGGAATTCCTCACGATTTCATTGCCCGAGACCGCGTCAAGGATCACCAGGTCGCGGTTGTCGAATCCCCCAAAGAAACGGTTGTTCCCGAACAGGATGGGCGTCCTGATGTTGGGGGGCGCCGTAAAGTGAAGGATTTCTTCCCCGGACTCCAGTTCCCAATAGGAGAGGGCTCCTGCCGGGGAATAGGAGATCATAGTCCGCTCTGACCTGCCGGTGGCGGCAAAGGAAACCGATGAGGAAAAGTTCTCAGGAGACTGCAACAAGCCGCCGGTTTCGGGATCGAGGAACACGACACCTGTCCGGGCGCTTCGGGACAGGATGATAAAATTTCCCCCGGCGGAATAGGTGATATAGGAGATAGGGTCCCTAAAACGGAGGGTAAAAAGATTTTGCCTTTTACTATAGTCCCAGGCGGATATGCGGTAAAGCCCCATACCATCGCTTTCGATAAAGGCAGCCTGGGTTTCTCCTGGCCGCAGGGCCATAGAGATCAGGGAATAGGCGCTCACCTGAAACCGTTCTTCCGCATCGTTGTTCCGTATGTTCCAAATCCCCAAAAAGCCGTCGGCTCCTGCGCTTAAAATCCGGTCCTCCTGGTCGTAGATCACCGCATTTACCGGCCCATTGTGCCTCCCCGCCGGGTACCCGGACCCGGCTACCCCGGATTGGGCCGGTATAGCCGCCCCGGTAACCAGAAGGAGGCCCGCGATAAACCCGGCGGTAACCCATGAGGCAGGGACCTTCATCGTATTCCCTCTGGGGGTATCATGTTTTGTACAGAGAGATATGAACGGAACCCCTTGGGACGGCGCTTAAATTCCCCCAAGGTCTTTTCGTAAACCCCCAAAGGGACTTTTTTGGCCGCCGCTGCATCCTGCCGCAAACCGTGAAGGTAAAATTCCAACTTGTCCGGCTTCCTGCTTTTCTTCTTCCGCTGGTAAAAAGACGCCCGTTCCGCCTGGGGAAGGACCTCCAGAACGGGATTCCGGCCAGGCCGCAGAAGGGCCACGGGAAATTCAGGCGTATGTTTTTTTCCGCAGACAGAACAGGCAAAACTCATAAACCTCCCGCCCGGTATCCCGCCCAGGCACAAGGGCTGTTCATCTGCGTTGATTTTCTCCGGAACCTCAACGGTAACGGTGTTTTCGCATACGCAAGGGATATCCCGTTTCACATCCGCCTCTTAGCGCCGGACCAGGAACAGTATGTCCCCAAAGACCGCGAAGATCATCAACCCGAAGATCAGAACCACCCCGACGGTTTGAAACGCATAGATGGTCTTGGGACGCAAAGGATGGCCTTTGATGATTTCGATAATAAACAGCAGGATCATGCCGCCGTCAAGGACCGGCAGGGGGAGGAGGTTCATGATGCACAGGGCAATGGAAATAAGGGCCAAAAAGTTGGCGGTGGAGATCAAACCCATTCCTATGCTCTGGCCAAAACCCTCGGCGGCCACATCCCCCACCATGTAGGTGATCCGTATGGGTCCGGAAACGGCCTGGGTCAGGTCTATACCCCTAAAGAGCAGGGCAAGGCTCTTGAGGGAGATGACGAAGGTCTTCCAGGTCTCCCGCGCGCCTTGTACCAGGGCTCCTAAAGGCGAATAGGAAGGGGTATGGTATCGAAGCGTTTGGTAGGATATGCCCATATCCGCCGCCTGGCCATCGGTATAGGAGATGACAATATCCGCGGCGTTTATCCCCCCGTTCCGCTCGTATTCCACCGTTAATACCGGCGGCTGATCCTGGAGTATGGGAAGCATGGCCACCGTGTAGGGGATGTCCTGGCCGTTGACCCTGAGTATTCTGTCCCCCTCCTCTATGCCTGCAATGGCGGCGGGACTTTCGGGGGTAACCATCCCTACCACCGGGTCGGCCCAGTAGTACACCCCGATTTTTCCCGCCCCGGTACTCTTGTCAAGCTGAGGCCGCACCGTGAATTCCAGAACCGCGCCGTCCCGTTCCACCGTTATGGGCAGGTTCTTTTCCGGGTTGGCTGTTATGGCTTCCTGTATGTCCCGGTAGTTGCTGATGACCGCGTTCCCGATTTTTACAATCCGGTCCCCGGTCATGAGCCCCGCTTCGCCGGCGGGGTAACGCTCTCCGCTGTTCACGTCCGACGCCAGGACTATCCGGTTATCCAGGGTATGCACCTCAAAGCCTACGCCCCAAATGACCGCCAGCACCAGGACGGCGAAGATCAGGTTGAAGAAGGGACCGGCAAAGGATGCGATTATACGCCGCAACGGGCTGACGCCATAGAAGGTTCCCTTTACCTGGGGGATTTCCTGTTCCATCTTTTCGTAGGCTTCCTGGAACTCGTTTTCCCCTTTCATCTTGCAATACCCCCCTATGGGGAACATGCCGATACGGTATTCCACGCCCCCCGCCTTCTTTTTGAAGATGGGGCTGCCCCAGCCTATGGAAAAGGCTTCCACATCAATTCCCACCAGGCGGGCCGCAAGAAAATGGCCCAGTTCGTGGATGAACACCACGATACTCAGGCCAAGCAAGCCTAAAATAATTTTAGCTATCAGCATAAATTTTTCTCCAAAATATACGCATTTGCGATTTTTCTGGCCTTTTCATCGGCTTCCAATATGATTTGCAGGGTTTCGGCGCTCTCAAAGTCTCCGGTTGTATTCCAATTCTTATTCAAAACATAGTCAACAATACGGGGTATATCAAGGAAACCGGTTTTTTTTGCTAAAAACGCCGCCGCCGCCGACTCATTGGCGGCATTGTACACCGCCGGGTAGAGTCCCCCCCGCCGGGCGGCTTCATAGGCCAGGGGGAGCATGGGAAAAGCCTCGAAATCCGGAGCCTCAAACTCCAGGGTAAGGCCGGTAAAATCCAGACGCCCCCAGGAACAGGGCGCGCACTCAGGGTAATACAAGGCGTTGTGAATGGGAAGCCGCATATCGGGCCGGGAAAGCTGGGCGTACACCGCGCCGTCTTTCAGGCGCGCCATGGAATGAACGATGCTCTGAGGGTGTATGACCACGGAAATCCCCCCGGGGGGCATGTTGAAAAGCCCGGCAGCCTCAATCACCTCCAACCCCTTATTCGCCAGGGTCGCCGAATCAAGGGTGATTTTGGGGCCCATATTCCAGGTAGGATGGGCGAGGGCTTCCTCCGGGGTTATCCGGGCAAAGTCTTCCCTTTTCCGCTTTCTAAAGGGTCCCCCCGAGGCGGTAAGGATGATTTCTTCAACATTTTCCCTGCCGTGGGCTTCCAGCAGGCTCGAAACGGCGTGATGTTCCGAGTCCACCGGCAAAATGCGGCGGCCCTTCTTCTTCGCCAAGGCGAAAACCAGGGGAGCCGCCATGACTACCGTTTCCTTGTTCGCCAAGGCAAGGTCCGCCCCCGCATCCAGGACTGCCAGGGAGGGCTCCAGCCCCGCGGCCCCGGCGATGCCGTTCACTGCCAGATCCGGCGCAACCCCGGCAATGGCCCGGAGCAAACCCTCCTTCCCCGTATATACGCCCTTGGGCAGCGCCGAATCCGGACCGGTCACCGCCAATGCTGCGCCGGGGAATTCACGGGAAAGGGCAAGAAGGCCGGAAATATCCCTATGAGTTGAGAGAAGAACCGTCTCAAAGCAGTCCCTCCCCTCCCGTAATACATCAATAGTATTTTTTCCAATGGAACCAGTGGCCCCAAGAACCGCTACCCGCTTCTTCATTCCCTATCCAAATGAAACATCCGACACTGTATACCAATCACATAAAAAGAAACCGGTAAAGCCCGTAGTACACCGGCGCCGCCAAGGCTATGGAATCAATGGAATCCAGAACCCCGCCCCGTCCGGGGACGAGTCTTCCTGAATCCTTGACTGCGGAACTCCGTTTCATGACCGACTCAGCCAGATCCCCCAGGGAGGCGGCGGCGGCGGAAATGAAACCCAGGATGATACCCGCCCAGAGGGAGGGCATGAAATTCGAGGTGAAAGCGGCGGGGAAGAGACAGGACACCCCCAGGCCCACCAGAATGGAACAGACAAAACCGCCCATAAAACCAGCGATGCTTTTATTAGGGCTTGCGGATACGATCCCCCGGTTGTTTTTTCCAAGGAGCTTACCCATAGCCCAGGCCGCCGAATCATTCGCCACGACCATAAAGAAGAATCCCAGAATAACCATATCCGCATGGAAAAAACGAGCCATCAGGATGAGCCAGAGCATGAAAAAACCCGGATAGATTATCACGGCAAAGCCCGACATGATACGATCCAGGGAATCTTTAAATTTATCCTGGGGAATAAAAATCTGGGAGAGAATCAGCCAGGCAAAGGCCGTCATAAGGATGAGAGGGAAAACGTAAAAACTTAGACCGAAACTCACGGTCAGCGTCATGGCGGCGGGACCCAAGGCCCCAAGTATGCAGGCTTCCCTTTTGGAAACGGCGCTGTTTTTTTTGTTCAGCATATCGGCAAGCTCACCGGCCCCCAGAGCGCTCAGGATGACCACGATAAGGTTAGCGGCCAGGTAATTCCGGTACGGCAGAAACAACACGACAACCACGATGAGCGGCAGGGTAATAAAAAATAAAAGAAGCCGCTGGATTAGTTTTTTCATCCCTTTACACCGCCGTACCGCCGTTCCCGGCTTTGAAACCATGCTATTGCCGAAGCCAGGTCTTCCGCCGTAAAATCCGGCCAAAGTTTTTCCGAACCCCAGTATTCCGTATAGGCCCCTTCCCAGAGAAGAAAATTGCTGATCCGCATTTCCCCGGCGGTCCTGATAATAAGGTCCGGATCAGGAACGTCAGGGTTGTCCAGGTATTGCCGGAAGGAGGCTTCCGTAAGCTCCCCGCCGGAAGGACGGGCCTCTAAAAAACGCTTTATCCCCCGGATTATCTCGTCCCGGCCCCCGTAATTCAGGGCCAGGATGACTTGAAGCCCCGTAAAATCCCGGGTATCGCCGCATACTTCCCGAATCTCCTCCGCGATGTCCGGCGGGAGCCCCCGGGCATCGCCTGAATGACGTATTCTGATACGGTGCTGCCTGAAAAAATCCAGTTCCGCCGCCAGGTACTGCCTGACAAGCCCCATGATGAACCCCACCTCTTCGGCGGTACGCTTCCAGTTCTCAGTCGAAAAAACATAGAGGGTCAGGTAGGCGATGCCCATATCGCTTGCGGCTTTGACAATCCTTTTTGCCGTATTAAGCCCTTCAAGGTGCCCCTGGGTACGGATCTGTCCACGCCGTACCGCCCAGCGGCCGTTACCATCCATGATAACGCCGATATGAGCAGGAAGGGGACCTTCTTCAGGGAAGGGCTTTTTGCCGGCAAATTGTTTAACGGACATCAGTCTTCCATTATTTCTTTTTCTTTCTCGTCCAGAACCTGATTGATCTTCGCAATATAAGAATCGGTCAGCTTTTGCAGTTCTTCCGAATTCCGGCTCTCCTCATCCTCCGTAAGATCCCCGGCTTTAAGGATTTTCTTCAACTCGTCGTTACCGTCCCTCCGTATGTTCCGCACTGCCACCCGGCTCTGCTCCGCATGACTTTTAGCGACCTTGGCAAGCTCCTTCCGGCGTTCCTCCGTCAGGGGCGGGATGGCGATCCTGATGACCTTTCCATCATTACTGGGATTCAGGGAAAGTTCCGAAGACCGTATAGCCTTTTCAATTTCCCCGATAAGCCCCTTGTCCCAGGGCTGTATCACGATAAGCCGGGCTTCGGGGATGGAAATATTCGCCACCTGGTTGAGGGGCGACTTATCCCCATAGTAATCGACCTTCACTTTATCGAATAAAGAGGCCGACGCCCGCCCGGTTCTAAGAGAAGCAAAACCGTCTTTCAGATTAGCGACGGTTTTTTTCATCCGTTCTTCGGCTGAAGAAATGACGTTATGCATTAACTATCTCCTACTTTAAAGTACACATAGTCAACCACGTTTATTGCCGCTCCAAGCTGTTTCCCCGTATCGGCAAGAACCTGAGCCACGGAGAATTTTTCGTCCTTTACATACCCCTGTTCCAGAAGACAAATATCCGACAGGTATTTATTCACTTTCCCCCTGAGAATATTGTCTATCACGTTGGCGGGTTTTTCTTTGAGCTTTTCGTCCCCTTCAAGCTGCTTGCGGAAGATCTCCTCCTGCTCTTTGAGGAACGCCGCATCAATATGATCCCGGTCCAGGGCCGCAGGGTTAAAAGCCGCGATATGGAGCGCCAGGTTAAAGGCCAGGGTTTTGAATTCCTCTTTTTGAAGGGCCCCGGCGTTACCGGCGCCCAGTTTTACCACTACCCCTATGGCTCCATCCCCGTGTATATACTTGACGAGATATTCGCCGGCCCCTGCCGTGACCAGATTGACCCGCTTGAGGCTCATGTTTTCCCGGATCTTCGTCGCCAGATCCGTTACCATACCTGCCAGTTCCTCATTCGGCCCGGTATAGCCTTTTTCCAGAACCCGGTCCGCGATTACCTCCCCTAGGGCGATAAATTCAGGATTTCGTGCCACAAAATCCGTCTCCGAAGCCAGTTCCACTAAAGCCGCCGCATTATCCCTGATCTTTACAAAAATCTTGCCCTCGTTGGTCGCCCGGTCGGAACGTTTTTCCACCGCCGCAAGCCCCTTTTCCTTTAAGAGCTTTTCCGCCATGGAAAAATCCCCGCCGGTTTCCACCAGGGCATTCTTACATTCCATCATGCCCGCTCCGGTCTTTTCCCGAAGCTTTTTAACATCCTCTGCACTAATTCCCATTTATCTGACTCCTTAAAAGGGTTTGTTTATTCCTTGTCGTAAACCTTGTCAACATCCACCGGAAGCTGGTCATCCTCCTCGGCAGCTTCTTCCGTTTTCTTCTCTTCCAAAGGAGCCGCGCCGGAAGAATAGGATTCAATGTCAATTTCCCGGTCTTCTTCCTTGATGGAGACATCGGTCATGATCTCTTCCAGGTCTTCATTTTCGTCCCCCAGGGTCTCAATGATCTTGAGCCCCGCCTCGTTGTCCGCCTCGATCACCGCATTGGCGACAATCTGGGTGAACAGGGTAATGGCCCGAATGGCGTCGTCGTTCCCGGGAATGGGGTAGTCGATCCCTTCGGGATTGCAGTTGGTATCTACCACCGCGACAATGGGAATGCCCTGGCGCTTGGCTTCCGCCACGGCGATAGCTTCCTTACGGGTGTCAATAATGAAGAGGATGCCCGGAAGCTCCTTCATTTCTTTTATACCCCCCAGGTTCTTCTGGAGTTTCGCCCGCTCCTTACCCAGGGACGCGATTTCTTTTTTCGTCAGATTTTCAAAGGTTCCATCAACCTCCATCTTTTCCAGTTTTTTAAGACGGAGCAATGACTTTTTGATGGTCACAAAATTGGTGAGCATACCGCCAAGCCAGCGGTTATTGACATAAAACATGCCGCACCGCTCGGCTTCTTTTTGGATTGCTTGCTGGGCCTGTTTTTTGGTCCCCACAAACAATACGGTCTTGCCTGCCGAAACGCTTTTTCTAACCGCATCGTAGGCGTCTTTAATCGCCTGAATGGTCTTTTGAAGATCGATAATATGGATGCCATTCCGTTCGGCGAAGATATACTTCTTCATCCGCGGGTCCCAGCGTTTTACCTGGTGACCGAAATGCACCCCCGATTCCAACAGGCTTTTCATGGTAACTACAGCCATGTTTTCCTCCCGCGCAGCCCTGCCCTATTCCATATCCGGCTGAGGATGCGCCCGGCTTCCGTCCGGTATACCCGGCAAAACCAGAAACAGCCTCCCTGTCCGGAAAAGGGCGTCACGGCGGCGCCTTCCCTATATCTCGCCCTCCAAAAAAGAGGACGGAAAATAACAGAAACGCCTTCAACAGGCGGTTCCTGCCGGGGGTTTCCCATAGAAACTCCCTTTATAAACAGGTCTTTCCCAAAACTGAAGTTTTGAGAAAACCTCAAACGGGTCATTTTTCCCGATAAGGATACCCATTTTCCCGTAGCATGACATAAAATTCATGCATTGGCAAGCCCACAATGGAGCTGTAGGATCCCTTGATACGGGAAATAAAGCAGGCGGCCAGCCCTTGTATCTTATAAGCCCCTGCAACCCCCTGCCATTCCCCGGTATTGAGATACCATTCGATTTCGACCTCCGAGAGGGAACTGAACGCCACAGTACTGACCACCGAACGGCAGTCAATGAATTTTTCCCTGCCATTAAAGAGGGCCACCGTGGTAATCACGTCGTGTTCCCGGCCCTGAAGGGTACTCAGCATATTCCAGGCATCTTCCCGGGACGAAGGTTTCCCAAAGATATTTCCATCCACTGAAACAATCGTGTCGGCGCCGCATATCCATGGCGGCGTCCGTCCATAAAAATTTTCGATAATCCGGTTGACCTTTCGTATGGCCAACTCTTCGGTTACTTCCCGGGGGCTAAGGCCTTCGGTATAGTCCTCATCAATTTGGGACGGCATGATGCTGAATGGCAGCCCCATAAGCCGGAAATACTCCTGCCGCCGTAATGATCCTGACGCCAAAATGATAGATTCCATATACATCTTCTCCGTTTAGATTTTACTGACTATGAAGAAATAACTATAATCCCGGCTTATAGCCCTTTTGAAAGACGAGGGATACGAACCCTTGTATTTTTTAGTATACCCTATCATTCACAGGTTATGATAGACTCTGGATATGCCGGTTCACCTACCAGGTAAGAGAAAATGTAAAAAGATCATCGGTATTCCTTACATCTTGAACTTTTTCAGTATCAGTTGGCGGAACTTTTCAAAGGATTCATTGGCAGGCTCCAGGGACAGCGCGGCGTCGCAATCCGCCAGGGCCATAGGGTAATCTTCCAAATGGTAATAAACCTGCCCCCGGCGGTAAAGGACAAAAGGCTGGTAAGGATTGATTTCAAGGGAGCAGGAAAAGTCCTCGGCGGCTTCGGGGTATTGCCGCAGAACGCTCTTGACGATGCCCCGATAATAGGCGGCTTTGTAGGCAGTGCGGTCCAAATCCAGGGCGCGGGTGAAATCGGCAATGGCATCCAGATAGAGGGATTGAGCGAAATTCGCCATGCCCCGGTGCTTGTAGACCAGGGAGCTGACGGAATTATCGGGATTCATTTCCAAAATACGGCTGTAATAGTTGATGGCTTCGGAGAATTGGTTTTTATTATGGGCGTAGAGGGCATTGAGAAGCATATCGTCCATGGAAATATTTATGATATTTCCGGAAGGCGGAAGGCCGCAGGGCAAAGGTCCGCTGGCTGAAGGCTCTTCAATCAGGAAGGCGTCGACGGATTCTTCGATTTTTTTAAAAAACGACTCCCGGCGCTCTCCCGTCTGACTGTTCACCTGGCGCTGGTGGTTACGGATTTCCTGAAAAATAATATCCGCCAGGCTTAAACTGGCGTTAACCGCCGCGAGTTTGTGCTTTATGGGAACGTCAAAAGGGGTAAACTCGGATTTGTAGACCAGCTCGTGTTCCACCTCAGCCCAGGCGTCCTGGAGTATGGTCCTTATTTGGATTTCCGCTATATCGAACTCAAGGGCGCCCTCTTCGCCGATGAGGTCCCGGGGTATACGGATAAGCAGATGGGTTGACTGATAGCCGAATTCCCTGAATGTATGATCGGAACCTTTGTAATCCACTTCCAGGACTTCGAATTTTTTTTGAAGGGCTTCCTGTACTCTGGCGATATCCTCAATAAAAGGACAGATGATCCGTATGCCTATTAAATCAGTGATAACTACCGATTTTTCATCCCCGTCATTCTGCCTGAGAATTTTAAGGTACTTTTTAAAATAACTTGGAAAATTCTTGAACCGGCTTTTAACCGTCGGGGTCGAGGGAAGATCCCTAAGCGCGTCCTCTATTCGGATTTCCATGTTTTTAGTGACCCAGAACAGGGGTTCGGCGTGACGATTATAGGCTTCCCGGATTTTTTCCTGGCTGGGAACAGACTTATTATTTTTCATCAATTTCCTCTCGGGAGATAAAAAAAGCTGTCTGAAAATCGATTACCTCGTTTTCAGACAGCTTTTCCTTCACAGGATAACCACAGGGCCGCCGGCCCCTTCTCCCTTATTCTTCGTTAGCCGGAGTAGGAGTAAATTGACTTTCGGTCGCCTGTCTCTGGGTATCAAGATACCGAAGCACCTGGTTCTCACCAAACCGGTTCATTTCAACGGTCCGTTTTTCAGCTTCCCGGTTCTTGATAATGTTCCACAACGATTCATCGTCAATATCCCGGTCAGTATCAAGCACCGCCTGATCGTAGATGATTTTAACATCTTTGAAATAGGTGATAAAATCACCGCCTATCTGGTCTTTATCCCGTTGGATCAGGAAGCCCCCGAATTTTACAAAGGGAGTTGAAAAGGGATAGAGAGGATACAGGCGCATTTCCCGGTTGCGGACTTCGGTAACATAAGCGGGGTTTGTCCATACATGCTCTGCCCATCCATCGTGGTTAAGAGGCCCTAAATATACCTTTGTTTCAACTCCCTGGTTATCAAGGAGGAGAGCGTAAAGGGCATAGGGGAAGTTAAGGCCATACACATTCGCCGCTACCGCTTTGATAGTCCCAACGTTCTTTACGACGCCATATCCGTCTTCAAAACGGCTGGGGCCGGTAATCCCGTCGGAATCCTCAGAAGCGGTAACATTACCCTCATCATCCACTTCTCCCGTAGGTTCAAACGCCGGAATTTCAAAGGGAGGCTTAATAGTCGCCCATGAGTTCCAGGGTTCTACAGGGAAATGAATCCGGGCGCCCATAACAGTGCCCCATTGTTTAGATGGCGCTTCCAGAGTATAACTCCGAACCTGGTTCCCAATAGTCCGCGAGGAAGACGCGAGCTTCACTTCCCAGCTATTAATAGCAAGAGAAGTCTTCATCACCGATTTTTGTTCAGTGGTGAAACTACCGCCGGCAACTTGGGAAAAATCCATAACCGTCGCACGGTTTTGAGTGGGTTTGTCATTTTGATCGGGAATGATATCGGCAGTCAATTTGGAAAAATCAATGAGAATTGCTTCTTCCGCAACCAGCGATCCCATAACAAACAACGCGATGGCGACAAGAATGAAGATCCGTTTCATTCACAGCTCCTTTCAAAATTCGCTTTAGGATTAAAAATCTTGTTACAATAAAAATATACGAAGTCCCATAATTTTGTCAACGCCCTTTTAAGCCCATTTATAACTTTTTACTGTAATATTCAATTTTTTTAAAAAAAAATATCCCCAAATATCCGGCTCTCCGCAGGAAAAGAGGAAAGGCCGCGAAAACTCTCATAATAGGCTTCCCTGCCCTCTATGAACAGGCGTACATCCCGCACAAAGCCGAAATTCCGCCTGATACCCTTATAAAGGGCAGACAAGCTCCTGAAAGCGTCCGTGCCGGGCGAACAGGGTAAGGCGGCGGAAAGAGAAAGATCGACATAAACGGTTCCGTCCTGAAAAAAAAGGGACCTCAGAGAGGTTTCCTGGAGAAACAAGGGCTCCGCATCAGGGGAAACCGGTCCCAGGAGGGTTTCTTCAACATATTGCCGCAGGGTAAGTTCCCGGGAAGGCATGGAGGGCAGTAACCGTTCCTCCACCCCGGCTTTACCGGTATCCCTGGCGTAAAACACAAAAGTCCGCCGGACAACCCCGCCGGACCAATAGTCAAACAACGCAGGAATACCCAATAAAAAGAGATACATGAACCGGCGGCACTGCTTCCCCTTGAAAAAGCCGCCCCTCCTGGTAGTTTTATTCATCTGATTACCGTAAAGCCCCCTGTTCCCTCAAAAGCGGTCACAAAATCTGCGATTCCTTTATATAATGCGTCTGCAATGTTCCGCAAGTAGGCGTCATTGGTCAAAAGAAGGGCGTCCTCCTCGTTGGAGACAAAACCCAGTTCCACGAGAACCGAAGGCATACGGGCGTTTCTCACCACAAACCACTCCTCCGCCTTGATCCCCCGGGAAGGAATGCGGTCCCCCAGGGTTTCGTCTACCCTGCGCACCAGGGCCTGGGCCATCATGATACTTTCGGTGGTGAATTCTTCTTCCAGCATGGCGTTGAGGATGGGGAGGACCTCTGCGGAATCGGTGTATTTCTCCTGGTCTATGACGGTTCTGCGGTATTCCGGACTGAGGTACCATACCTCGAAACCCCGGGCGTTTTTGTTGAAAGAAGCGTTGGCGTGAACAGAGACAAAAATGATGGCCTCATTATCTTTGAGGGGCGTCGAATTGGCTATGGCGACCCGTTCTTCCAGAGTAGGATACGTATCCCCTTCCCGGGTAAGGAGTACCCGTTTATCCGGGTAGGCCGCGGAAAGCTGTGCGTGGAGAAGCTTCGAGGCCGTCAGGGTGATGTCCTTTTCCACCACCCGGAGGGGTTTCCCGTTTATCACATGGTTCCCTATGGCTCCCGCATCCTTGCCTCCGTGTCCCGGATCCACGATGATGGCGGCTATCCTGAACCGGGAAGGATCATCTTCGGTAATACGGTCCAGCGCCCGTTTCAGGGCGGTAATGAACGGTTCGGGAAACCAGAGAAGCCCGCCGCTGATAAAAGGAGAGGGAACCGGGATGATTTCCTGGAAATCCATGAGTATGAAGCCTGTTTCCCCGGGACTCCCGGTATCAAAGGCGGCGTTATGCCCCGCCACGACAAATATCCCCATCCCGAAGAAGGGGTCCCAGCGAAGTTCAGCCCCCTGCCCGGAGGGACCGATCCGGCTTAGAGCGTCTTCCAGGGACAGGGCTTCGGCTGCCCCCGGGAGGGGAGGCTTCTCTCCAGGCAGAGCCTCTACATAGGGGATAACGCCTGTTCCGGGCGCGCCGCCCTGGGCAGAGGCGGACTGGGCCGGGACCTCGCCCTGGCCGGGTATGACCGGCACATTAACCGAACCGGGCGGGGCGGTTTGTCCGGGAAGCGGAACGCTGCCCGCCGGAGCGGGTACAATAGGGATACTGCCCCCGGGAACAGGGACCTGTCCCGGATCCGGGGTCCGTTCGAGAATAGGGACCCCCCCAGGGCCCAGGGCCTGTCCCGGCGCCAGGGTCTGTCCGGGGACAGGGATTCCCACGGGGCCCGGAACCTGCCCGGGCGCCGGGGTCTGTCCGGGGACAGGGATTCCCGCGGGGCCCGGAACCTGTCCGGGCGCCAGGGTCCGTCTGGGAATAGGGACTCCCACAGGACCGGGGACCTGTCCGGGCGCCGCAAGCTGAGCGGAAGCCGGAAAAGCCATAACCAGAAACAGGACGGAGACCGGCAGCAGCCTGGAAGCGGGCGGAAAAAAAGACCTGGGTTTAGAGCATACAACAATAGAAAGAAATCGAAAGGCAGCAGGCATATCCATACTTTTCCATCCTTTCTAAAGTTCCGCCGGGAAGTACCGGTCCATATAATACAAGGCCCCCTGATAGCCGCCCCGGATGAGGGCAGCCCAGAAACCACGGCCCGCACAGGGAACCCCGGGATTGGCGTTAGGAGGCAGCAAAAACCCGGAGAGTTCCCGAACCGCCGTCAGGCTCTCCTCCACGGTCCTGCCCTGATAATCCCGGAGGCCCGACTCGGCGAAGGCCGGGAAGGGGACAAGGGAAGGACCGGGCAGCCCGGCAGCATCCTGCGCCGGAAGGGGAACCGATTCGGGGAGGGCCTCAAGCATGGCGGCCAGGCCGGGAGGAAGGGAAAAGGCGTCGGGGGGAAAACCCTTTTCCTCAGGCGCAGCGCCAGGGATTAGGCCCAGAAAAGCATCGGTTTCGGCATCCGGGGCTTCCAGGCGTATGCGGATGCCGCGAATGGCGGCATCCGCGGCGTTGACGGCGGTTTCCCTGACGGCGGCGGCGCTAATGACATTACCGCACTTGGAGACGTTGTTTTCGGGGAAGGCGACCCGGCTGCCGGGCTGAACCCGGAGGAAAAGGTCTTTTATGTGCGGCATAGACCGGGCCTCCTCAAGACCATGGAAGGAACGGACCGTACCGGGAATAGAGATGAAGGCCCGCTCGGCGCTGGTCCAGGATCGGGCGGGCGCAAGATTCCGGGGAACCTGCCCCAGGGCCGCCATGATAGCGCCCCGGGTAACCTCCACGCCGGAAGCGTAAGGGTAGGTCCAGCCGGACATATAGCCCCCGGACAGCCGGGCTGCTATCTCCCCGATACGAGGGCCCTGGGAGGTGAGCTTCAGGTCCCCTTTGGCGGCGCCGAAACTGTCCCCGCCGGCCAGTCCAAGGGCCCGGACCCCGTCTTTAAAGGCCCCAAGAAGGGTATCCGCCGAAGCGGGGTCCAGGGCGGCGGGCATAGTATGCCCCATCTCTATAAAATAAGGGGGGAAGAAGATATGCCGGTCCGCCAGACCGCAGATGGTGATTTTACCCTGATACACCAGGGCGTCTACAGAAAATTCCGGGCCGTCCAGATATTCCTCAACGATGACCCGTCCGGAACGGGAGAACCTGAGAGCGCCGGGTACGGCGGCTTCCAAATCTTCCCGGGAATCGACCCGGCGGCAGCCCCGGCCCCCCATGTTGTCCACAGGCTTTACCACTGCGGGAAAGGAAAAGGGAAGGGAAAAATCCCCGCCGGGAGGGGCTTGCAGGACCACGAATTGGGGGGCCGGGATTCCGGCGGCGTGAAAACAGCGGCGCATCCGTTCCTTGTCAGAGGCGTTAAGGGCCGCTTCGTAGGGGATGCCCGGAAGCCCAAGGCGCTGGGCAACCCAGGCCACGGTGGCGGAAAAATCCGTGCCCGCAGTCATGACGCCGCCCAGACGCCCTTCTTTTTGCAGGCGCTGCGCCAGAGCTTCAATCCCTTCCTTATCTTTGAGATCGATATGTTCAAACCGGTCTGCCTTTGAAGCCCAGGGCGCATGGGGATCTCCGTCAACCGCCAGGGTTTCAAGGCCCATCTCCCGGGCAAGGGTGATGGAAGGTCCCTGCATGACCCCCGCTCCGAGAATAATAAGTATCCGATCCTTCGCCATCATACTGTACTCCTACGGGATTATCCCCGCGAAAAAAACCGCTCAGAAACAACCTGGCCTCATTACATCGAACTTAAGGTTGTAAACCTCTGGTTCGTAACTTAAGGTTGTGAACCTCTCGTTCGCAGCCTAAGATTACGAAACTCCGGCTGTGAAACTCTATTTTGCGGCAAGCGGCAATTAGAATACCATGCGGGTCTTAAACAACCCTCGATTCCTTGCCGCTTTCGTCTTTTACCGCATAGGCTTCAAAGGTATCCCCCAAACCAAACACGCGGCTTATTCCTTCTGCTATATGGTACATCGGCCCGCGTTTTTCCCCCAAACGCTTCCCGATAAGGGGAAATCGTTCAGGGTGGTGGCCGGTTACGACGATTTTTTTCACCGTGAACCCGTAAGGGGCAAGCGCCCGCTTAACTCTCCAGGGATTCCACAGGGTAATATGGTCCCCGGGACTTTTTTCAAGGAAGCATTTAAGAGATTTTCGGCCAGAAACGCCGGAAATTGAAGGGGTCGAAAAGGCCAAAACCCCGCCGGGCCTGAGGAGCCGGCCTGTCTCCCGGATCACCCTGTCGGCATCCCCCAGATGCTCCAGGACATACCAGAGGGTCAGGGCGTCAAACACGCCGTCCCTAAGCTCCCGGCGGGACGGGTCAGGAAAAAATCCCCTTATTGCGGGAATTTTAAGCCGGTCCTTGACATACCGGACAGCGTCTTCTGCAGGATCCAAACCCAGGGGAGCAAAGCCTCCCTCCGCCGCCGCGACCAGGAAGGGGCCATAGGCGCAGCCTATGTCGAGCAGCCGGGGGGTTCCGGTTTTATCCGGTTTTTTACCCGAAGAAAGCAGACGCCGGATGCGCCGGAGCCGTATTTTCCCGGCCTGTTTCAGGTTCGGAAAATCCTCAAGATAGGTCTTTCCATATTGCCGGCGGTAAAACTCGAAAAAGTAGTCCTTCGCGTATTCAATGGGCGGCGGCGTAAGGCGGAGCATATAGACCACGCCGCACCGGGAACACCGGCGGTAGGTCCGTTCGGGGAACCGGGCCAGGACCGGGTGATCCTGCCGTCGTTCTGCGCCGCAGGCCGGGCATACCGGCGGCGCAGCAACAGCCGCAGCGCGGGAAAGATGGGGGCTGAAACCGGCGATGAGACCGCCCAGGCTCAGGGAAACCTCCCTGTCCAGGCCGTATTTCCCCGCCACGGCGGCGGACTGGCGGGCAAGGGCCTCCAACTCCCGGCGGTTCAGGAAATCCCCCGGCTCTCCGGCGGATTTCCCCTTTTGACCGGGACGGTATATGTACCGCCTAAGCCGCCTTACCCCTTGTTGGCGGATTCCGGCGGAGACGAACCCTGCATGACGGGCCAGTTTTTCATGGTACGCGGTGGGAGAAAGGAGCAGCGCCGGCGTTCCCGCCCAGAGGGCCTCAAAAGCCGTAAGCCCAAAGTGGGTGATCACCAAGTCATAGGAGGCGAGCTTCTCCTTTAGGTCCGGGAAGGCTTCCACAAAGCGGACGTTTCCCAATCCCGGCGGCGAAAAGGCTGCCGGTCCCCCAGAACCTGGAGAACTTCTCCCAAGGCTGCCGCAGATTGCGGTGACCTGCACCGGGGCCTCCGGGAGACCTTCAATCCCTTCAACCAGGACCCGGCAGACAGGAATGGTAAGCCCCTCAGGGTCTTCAGCGCCAAAACTTACCAGTATCTTGAAGGGTCCGGGAAGGGGATTGAACGCAAAAGGTTCCTCCCGCCGGTTTGCAGGCAGGGGGATAAGAGCGGGAACGCTGCGGTTTGCCGGGGAACGGTTGGGGAGGCCGGGGAGGATATCCAAAAGGAAATCGAAACTATCCCTGGCAGGCCCTCCCTCGTCTATCCCGATGAGGGGACCCAGGGAAGCCCACCGGTCACATTCTTTCCGGGTAGTTCTGAACCGGTCCAGGATGATCCAATCCCAGGGACGGCGGAGGTCTTCTTCTTTATCTATGATGCAATCAGAAGATAAATTCGCCGACAGCGGGGCAAGCTCTTCTTTCCGTTCCCGGAGATCTTCGGCGGGAATGAAGATCCGGGCCGCCCTGCCCAGGGAGCGGAGTTCCCGGACCAGGGCGGCGGAACGGGCCAGGTGCCCCCCTCCCCTGCCGGAGCCGTAAGCGGGAACAACAAGGACGCCGCTCATATCAGACATTCCAAATCGATGGCGGTAAACGGAACAGGCCCGGCGGCTTTCTCCGCTTTCCGGCAGGCTTCTATGATCGTCCCCCCCAGATACCGCAGCTTTTTTCCCTCTCCGGCTGCATCCGCCGTTTCCGTAAGCTCCCGGTAAAGGGCGGCGGCCCGGTTAAAGTCCCCCCGGGTGTCCACGGTAAGCCGCATGGCAAGGTCCTGCCAAACCCTGGGCGCCAGGGGACGGTGCAGGAAGAACAATTCCGGGTGGGTATAGAGATAGGGACACACATGCTCCCGGTCCAGGGCGGATTCCGTTTCCCGGTCCGCCCGAAGCAAGGCTTCGCTGTTGACGGACTCGACCCCGGAACCGTAGGGAATACCGGCGTAACCCGCATAATCCGCACCCAGGGCTGCCGCTTCCCGGTTGACCGCTTCCGCGGCGTCGATAAAGACAAAGGGATTGTCCCCTGTTGCCCGGATAATACGATCCGGATGGAATTTACGAATGGCGATGCAAAACCGGGCGAGTACGTCTTCCTTGGGACCCGGGACCAGCTCAAACCCCGCTTCTTCGGCCAGGGGACCGAAAGCGGCGGTACACTCCCGGGGACAAGCCAGGATGCGGAGATCCGCATTCAGGCAGTTCAGCGCTTCCATGACGCGGAAAACAAGGGGACGCCCTTCCAATAAAAGGAGGGATTTTCCCGGAAGACGCCGGGAATCCAGCCGGGCCTGTAAAACGACGGCGGTCATGATTTTTCCTGCACCTTAGGCAGCCACAAGTCGCCTATCCTGAATTTCCGCCTTCTGCATCCAATGTTTGGCCGTTCTTCCGTCATAAGTTTTTCGTTCTCCTCCAGCTCGGCAGTTTCGTTTTCAGGATACTCCCAGAGATCGGTAAGGGAACGGGCGTCCCGGCAGAACCGGAATTTGTTTTTCGCTACCCACTTCCGGCTCTCGGAAAAATCCTCCCAGGCATGGAAGGGATCTGCCCCTGAGTGGAAGAAATATTTAGGGAACCGGCGCAGGGGAATGGAGGCGGCGTCCCCGTTGAACACAGGGCTTATGTTTTTCAGATAAAAACGCCGGTAATCTTCGTCTACAGTGCTGTCCTGGAGGGATACTTCGCCGTTATACGAAAGCCTGATGAGCCGGGTTGATTGAATGGACTCTCCCCACAGGTGAGCGCGGAACCCAAAATCCATAAGCTGCCAATAGGTACTCGATATGCCGCAGTCAAACCCCCCCAGCTTAACAAAACGGTCACGGTCATACACCCCTACCCCGTCAAAGGGATACAGGGAAGGCGTGCCTTCCCTGCCCGGCGTAAGAAACAGGTTTTTCACCGTCTGCCGGTCAAGATCCGGCGCCGTCAGGGTAGGGAGGATTTGAAATTGTGCGTTCTGGATCACCGGGATCGTACAAAGCCGCCTGCCGGCGGCGGAACTCCCTTTTTTGCTGAGTTCTTCATGGGTATAAAAGATCCGTTCCGCCATCCGCGCCGCTTCCCCATTGAGAATTCTCAGGTCGTTCCACAACACAAAGAAAAGGGGACTCGTCAGCTCCGAAACCGCCAGGTTTACCTGTTCCCCTACATTTATCGCCTCTTTAAGAAAGATGAATTTGACGAAAGGGAAGCGGATGGAAAGTTCCTCCACGTCGTACCGCTCTCCGGGAGCTTCCATGGAGAGGATGTAATCAAATCCCGTTTTTTCCAATTCCTGGAACAGGGTACGCCGGGGATACCGCCCTCCCCTGTTGAGGAGTATCGCCGAAAGTCCTGTGGATGCGGCCCGGCAGGAGCCGCCCACCACAGTATACGAAGATGCAGGAAGGCTAAAAATTGAAGGTATAGTATTCATCACATTCCCCGCAAATCCCGTTATACCGGCCCAAACAGTGTTCCTGGTACAATTCCCCGCCCCGGACCCAGATTGCCTCCAGGGGTTCATCAAAGACGTTCCCCAAAATCCCGCTCCCCGGCGTACCCTGCCCGCCCAAGGCAGAAAGGTCTTCCCGGCACCGGGAAACCCTTCCATCCATAAAAATATTCATGTCCCGCATAAGACGCCAGCATGGATGACGCCGTACCGGGGAAAGATCCGCAGCCTGTTTTTTCGGCAAAAAACCGCAAAAATCATCGTACTTTTGAATGATGATCTTTGCCCCCCGGTCTTTCCAGGAACGGTAAAAGGTTTCGATGTCCTCTTCCGCACCCTGGAACCGCACCGCCTGAACATAGGCGTCATCAGGAAAAAGCGAACAAAGCGTCCTGGCATTTTCAACCGCTTCCTCAAAGCCGGGTCCCCGGACCTCGCCGTACCGTTCGCGTCCCGCCGCGTCAAGGGACACAATCCAGGACAGGGGACCCGGAGGGGCTGTCCAGGGTTTCGGCGGCCTTTCTTCCCGAACCCGGCTTGCCAGGGTTTCAAATTCCCCTTTCTTCCACCCTATACCGGAAGTCTCGATGATAAGCGAAAGGTTATCCCGGCGGGCAAGAACCATATCTATAAGATCCAGCTTTTGGGGATGCAAGGCAAGTTCTCCCCAGAGGGAGAGATCGATAACCCCGTCGCCGGAAAAGGCAATGATACGGTCCAGAAGTTCTTCAAACCGGGAAGGGTCCATGAAGTCCTTCCGGACCGTCACCTCTTCTCCCCGGGGGCCGGGAAACCGGGGATAGGGACAGACAGCGCACGCCTGGGGACAGGGGCCGGACACCTGGATGGCGTAAAACGCCGGCAAGGTCCTGAGCAGTTCGGGCTTTTCGGCGATAATACCCTCGATGCCGGCGCTACCGGTAAAGCCCGCGGCCTGAAACCGGGTGAGGAGGAGGAGGTTGCGCCGGGAATCGGCGGTAAAGCTCAACCGGTGGGACCGGAGGTCAACCGGGGAAATCTCGGTTTCTATGTCAAAGGCATTGATGTCCTTCCGAATCACCTGAAAAACAGTCTCCCGGTCCACCGGGCCGTCGTCCTTTTCGGCTAAGGCCGAAAGAATCCCCGCGGCGGAAGGCGACAGTATCTCCGGAGCAAGGCCGTAAGGCCAGCCGTCGGCATAGGAATACTCCGCCGCATACCGGATATGCCGTTCCGCCACCTTTCCCGCCAGGGCAGGATCCAGAAACGGGGCGTCAGCCCAGGCAAAGTAGAGAAAATCGAAAGACCGGGAAAGTTCCGCCAGGACGAGGAGCAGGTTTTTCACCTTCAATTCTGGAAGGATACGGATTTCCGTCCCTCCCCGGAGGGCGAAACCAGCCTCCCCCGCAAGGCGTTCAAAATCCGCGCCAGCAAGGAGCACTGTTTTAGCCACACCGGGAAACGAAGACGCCTTTTTAAGGGCCAGGGTCAAGGCGCACGCCTTCTCTTCCCCGGGCTCTACGCATAAAACCTTTTCAAAAGCCGATTTGCAGAGACTTCCCCCATATAATACGGCTAGGGCATTCATACGATAAAAATATCGGCATTTGGCAGAAAAACGTGAACATCATCCCCCGGGATAGGAGATAAAAAACTTGAGCGCCCTTTTAAATCCCAGGGATAACCGCCCTAAGCAGGGCGGTTACCTTAGCCGCATTGCCGGCGAACACCTGGGCTATGGCTTCCCACGTGACCGGCTCCTCGTCGGACCGCCAGGAATCGTAGTCGGTACTCATGGCTACCGCCGCATAAGGGACGCCCAGCTCATTGGCAATCACCGTTTCCGTGGCAATAGACATATTGATGATGTCCGCTCCCCAAAGGCGGAACATGCGGGATTCCGCCCTGGTGGAAAACCGCGGCCCCTCAATCGTAATCACCGTACCCCGGGCGTGGAAAGGGTAACCCAAACGTTTGCACTCTTCGATGAGGAGGCCCCTGAGCCGGCTGTCGTAGGGATCCGCCATAGGGGTATGTATGGGATTGTGCGGTTCAAACTGCTCGTAACAGGTCATCCGGCGCTGTTTGGTAAAATCAATGAACTGGTCGATAATAACCAGGTCCCCCCTGCCTATCTCTTCCCGCAGGGAACCTACCGCCGTCGTGGCCAGGATGTGGGAACAGCCTGCGGACTTGAGGGCTGCGATGTTGGCCCGGTAGTTTACCTGGGCAGGGGGAATGGTATGCTCCCGGCCATGACGGGCCAGAAGGACCACTTCCACGCCTTCTATGGTCCCCCGCTTCAAGAGAGCCGAAGGTTCGCCGTAAGAGGTTATTACTTTTTCGTCCTTTGGACCGGATAAAATGTCAGGATTATCCAAACCGCTTCCGCCTATAATGCCGATAACCGCCATAATTGCCTCCTATTGAAATAAGGGAGCCCCAGGTCCCGCATATTTGTCGTACAGATCCAGTACCAGATCCAGCGCCTCCTGTACCGATGTTCCGTAAGAAAGCACCCCTTCGTCATGGCCTGCGAGCACTATGACGCCGCCCCGGCTTAGGCCGCTGCGGCCTTCCCGCTCCGTTACCAGGGAAGTAATAGCCAGGGCCATTTCGGGGGTCCCGTAGGCCGCTTCCGGAGGAGTGGAAAGCCTGGCGTCTCTAAGCAGGGCGTCGAAAATCTTCCGGCTGTGAACATGAATGACGCACATTACGGAAGGGCAGGAATGGTATACCGCGCCGTGGGACATGGATTCAGAGGAGGCCCGGACAGGCCCGGAAGTAGCCACCCTGTTTTCCTCCAGGTTGAAGGAATTCACCATGCAGTATTCCCGGGGAGTCAGAATCCGGCTGCCCCCTGTGGCAGTGCCGCTGATGAGGAACGCGCCGTCTTGTACGCGGACGCTCACGTTCCCGAAACCCACGCCGTTGGGTAAAACCCCGATAAGGCCCAGATCGTAGAGCCGGGTGCGCCCTTTATTAAGCTCCTCCCACAATGGAGGCTTCACAGCCTCAGCGGGCCTGTGGTCCGCCGTGTATTTGACATACCCTTCTTCCTGGCGGAAAGATGCGGTCTTCTTCATAGAGATGCCTCCGGATAGAGTTTCAGAATGCCTTCTTCCGAGGCTTCCGTGACGCCCCGGTCGGTGATAAGGCCCGTGATGTACCGCGCCGGGGTAACGTCGAAGCCCCAGTTCCGGGCTGTGGTGGTTTCGGGGCAGATGAGGACGGTTTCTATCGCCCCGGAACGGGTTTTGCCGCATATATGCCGCACTTCCTCCGGGTCCCGCTCTTCAATGGGGATCTCCTTTACGCCGTCCAGCATGGTAAAATCAAAGGTGGAAGACGGCAGGGCTACATAAAAAGGCAGGCCGTTTTCCTTTGCCGCCGCCGCTTTCAGGTACGTGCCTATCTTGTTCGCCGCATCCCCCCGGCGGGTCACCCGGTCCGCCCCGGTAATGACCAGGTCCACGAGGCCGCGCTGCATCAAGTGGCCCCCGGCGTTGTCCGGGATGAGGTCGTGGGGCACGCCGTGGCAGCCCAATTCCCAGGCGGTCAGGCTTGCGCCCTGGTTCCGGGGGCGGGTCTCGTCCACCCAGACATGGACGGGGATTCCCTTGTCAAAGGCGGCGTATATGGGGGACAGGGCCGTTCCGTAGTCCACAAAGGCAAGCCACCCGGCGTTGCAGTGGGTCAGGATGTTCACGGCCTCTCCCTTTTTCTTTTCCCGGAGGGCTTCGATGATGCCGCATCCGTAAAGGCCGATATTCCGGCAGAACTCCGCATCGGCGTCGGCAATTGCGGCTGCCTCACGCCGGGCGGCTTCTTCTTTTTGGGCTTTGGTCCCCTCTTTGCCCGTAAGGGCGGCGAGCATGGCGTCTACAGCCCAGGCCAGGTTGCCCGCCGTAGGACGGGTGTTTTTCAGAATCTCCGCCGCGGCTAAAAGGTCCCGGTCAAAAGTCCCCTCCCCCGCTTCGCAGGCCGCGAGATACATGCCATAAGCCGCCGCCGCCCCAATAAGACCCGCGCCCCGGAGGTACATATCCTTGATGGCCCTGCGTACATCTTCCACGGTGGAAAGATCGAGGATTTCAAACCGGTGGGGCAGGACCTGCTGATTGATTATCCTGAGGGTTTTCGGATCCGATTCTTTGAGCCAGATGGTTCTAAAATGCCGTCCTTTCACATTCATACTGCAATTACTATACTATTTTCTTGCGTCCCGGGGGAATCCCCCGTATACTGAATAGCTGGGACCAGGGGGTCCTAAAGGAGCGGCGTATGGCAAACGCAAAATTAACGGTAAAACAGAAGCTGGGATTCGGCATCTTTGACCTGGGGGGAAACATGCTTTTTACCCTTATGGGATTCTGGAGCCTGAAATATCTGACCGATGTCGTGGGTATTGCGGCGGCCTGGGCGGGCATCGCGGTTATGGCGGGAAAGCTCTGGGACGCGGTGACCGATCCTGCTATGGGCTATATCTCCGACCGGACTTTATCCCGCTGGGGCAGGAGGCGGCCCTACCTCCTTTTCGGGGCGCTGCCCATGCTGCTTGCCATGTGGGTCTTTTTCTCCGCCCCAGAGATCGCCAGCCCGGCGCTCCTGGTTATCTGGGCGGTCCTGGCCCTGATGTTCCTCAACACGGCGTCCACGGTGATCAACATCCCCTACTCCTCCCTGACGCCGGAACTCACCGACGACTACCACGAGCGGAGCACCCTGAACGGCTATCGTTTCGGCTGCGCGGTGTTCGGCACGATTGGCGGGGCTGCGGCGGTACTGCCCCTGACGGAACTCTTTCCCACAGAACGCCTGGGCTGGTCCATGATGGGCCTTATCCTGGGGGCGGTAATGGCCCTGGTCACCCTCCTCACCTTCTTAGGCACAAAGGAAAAACCCCGCGCCAGGGCGGACCTGCCCACCCAGGGGTTCTTTTCGACGTATAAAGACGTGTTTCTCAACCGGCCCTATGTGCGGCTTATCCTCACCTATGCCCTGAACATGACGGGCCTGACCTTCCTCCAGAGTATCCTGGCCTATTACACCGAATACATATACGGGCGGCCGGACATCACCCCCCTGGTAATGATGATACTCCTGGTAACCGCCATGATTTTTATTCCCATTTCCGTACTGGTGTCCAGGAAGATAGGGAAGAAGCGGACCTACCAGATATGTTTTCTGATCCTCTCCAGCGCCTGCATGGTCATCTTCTTTTTAGGCCAGACCCTGGGGCCGGCTTTCTTCCTCATTTTTATGGTCTATGCCGGCATAGGCGTTGGTTTCGGCTACGTGGCGCCCTTCGCCATGGTGCCTGACACCATAGAATTCGATGCGGTTACTTCCGGGGAGCGGAAGGAGGGGGCCTATTACGGCATGTGGACCTTTGTCTCAAAGCTGGGGACCAGCCTTTCGGTGTTCATCTCCGGCCTGATTCTCTCCGCCGGGGGCTACGTAGCAAACCAGGCGCAGAGCGAAAGCGCCCTCAGGGCCATCAAGCTCATCATAGGGCCTATCCCCGCCCTGATTCTCCTGGGCGCGCTGGTCCTCATCAACGGCTATCCCCTGGACGAGAAAACCTACAAGGAACTGCTGGAAAAAGAGGGGAAGTAAACCGGCAGGCTGAACGCCGGCGGCGGATTTTGAAGATTTTTTAAGCCCCTAAGGGCCGGCCTGTCATGGGGTATAAAAAAGCCGCCGCC
>JAISOQ010000077.1 GCA_031275515.1 Treponema sp.
AGCCGGGCCAAGGACTTTCACGATCCCTTCCGGGGGATCACCTACCGCAGCGGCGAAGAAATGGAAGCCGTAGCCGGGAAGGCGGAACAGAATCCCTTTGTAAGACTAAACCAGGAGCATCTCAAAGCATTTGAAGCATCGGTGACGGCCATTCTGGACAGGCTTTGATGGGGAGGGATACGGGAGAAAACATACGCTGCGGTCTTATGGCTTTTTCAATACCGGGATTACCGGTTCAGTAAGTTCAATAGCCGCAGGAATGGAGCGAAGCGCAATGAGCTTAGGCGGCTGAAGTATCACTCCAGTATCGTAATCTCTACACGCCGGTTCAGACGGCGGCCTTCTTCCCCGGAGTTATCCCCCACGGGTTTAGTCCCCCCGGAGCCTTTATAGATGAACCGGTCCGCGGGAATCCCACGGGTAACGAGTTCCGTGACGATGCTCTGAGCCCGTTCCACAGAAAGCTGCATTTCACTCTGAGGCCGGCCCACAGAAGCGGTATGGCCCTCTACCAAAAAAGTACGGTCCGGAAAACCCTGGAGGGCCTGGGCCATAGCGTCCAAACGCGCCTTTTCGCCGGGCAGAAGGTCCGCCGAATCCGGGGCAAAACGGAGATCCCGCAGGGTAAGGCGTATGCCTTCCGGAACCGGGGTAATATCCAGGCTGGGATCTTCCCCCTGAATCGGGAGGGAGGACGACGGCTTGACCGCGCCGCTTCTTCCCCTATCCTCCGGAACCTTTTCCTCCTCCGGGACCTTGATGTGCAGGGTATCCGCCAGTGCTATTATCGAGGCTTTCCGGTCCAGGGGGACTATGCCCTGGCCGAAGGTCAGGGTAAAGCCCCGGAAACGGAGAGTGCCTCCTCCGGGCCAGGTAAAGGTCTCATCCAGGTTGTCCCGGATAAGGAGGGGGAGGCCGTCGGAAACCCGGAGCAGGATGTCTACTGTGTGGGCCCCCTGGAGGCTCTGAAAATCATCCCCCGCCGGCTTCTGGCCGTTTTGAGCCCCAAGGCGGCTGCTCCGGGCGGAACCGGCCTGATACCGGGAAGCGTACTGGGCATGGATACGGTGGACCGGAATGTCCCGGTAGAGTTCCGTTCCACGGTATTCATATTCGGCGATCAGAGGCACAATCACGGGCCGGCCCTGGTTCAGGGGGTCCACAGCGCGGCTTCCCTCGGAGGTCCACTTGGCGCCGGGGCGCACTGGTTCGGCAGGATAGGAGGGGAAACCCCGGAGAGACGGGAAACCCTTATCGTCAATAACGGTAAGGCTGCCGCTGCGGCTGACCCGGAAATTCACCGGGATCACCGCGTCCAATCCCCGGGCGCTCTGCCTCATATCCCGGAGAGTTTCTTCCAGGACAAAGAAGTTTCCCCGGTATTCCAGGAAAGAACCGGCCTCCGCTTCCTGGGGCAGGATGGAAGCCCGGATTTCACGATAAACATGACCTATGTACTTGCCGTTTTCGTACCGGGACCAGTCGGAGAGTTCCGTCAGGGTATATGGGCCGGGATTCCCCTGGGTAAGCCAAATCGCGCCGGAGGAACCGGTCCTTCCGGAGGAAAGTACGCCCTGGGGCATACCGCCGGTCTTCTCATCATTTTGGGCGGGAAGGGAGGAAAGGGCCAGGAAAAAAAACGCCGCTATACTAAAAAAACTCTTGCAAATATTTATCGCCATAAGTAGAGTGTAAAAACCTCCAAAGACCTAACGCCGGGGTTCAGACCTTATTTTTATAATCGGAGGAGGCATGGAATATCTTTATAAATGCTTCTATAATAAGTATCTTTAGGGGGGAAAATTCATGGAAACCAGGCTGGATGATCTTTCGGGCATGAGCGCCGCAGCCGCGAAGGAATACATCTTTCATCATATCGCCGCCCTGAAACTGGCGGAAAAAAATCATGCCGGGCTTTTAGCGGACCTGGAAAAGTGGGAAAAACGGGGGGAACTTGCCCGCAGCCGGCATATGCCGGATTTAGCGGCGGAAGCGGAGAAGGAAGCCGGGCGTATACGGGCCAGGGTTGAAGATGCGCAGGCGGAAAACGCGGATCTCCGGGCTAAAATCGAAAAAATGCGGAAGGATCTCCCGGCCCTTGCGTCGCGGGAACGCAGCGTGGACCCGGACCTCCTGGAACAGGAACTCCTCATCGCCCTAGGGAAAAACCCTGGAGACGAAATTGCGGACTTTAAGGCCGTTGAAGCCGATGCCGCCCTGGAAGCCCTTAAAGCTAAAATGGGCGCAGACGTTCCGGACCTGGGAAACAACGCATCATGAGCCGCATCCCCCTTCTCCCCGGTCGAAAGAGGCCCCTCCTCTTTGCCCACCGGGGCTGCTCCTCCCTGGCGCCGGAAAACACCCTGGCGTCTTTCCGCAAGGCTCGGGAAGCGGGAGCCCCGGGCCTGGAACTGGATATTCACCTCTGCATGACCGGGGAGCTTGTAGTAGCCCACGACGACACTTTCCTGCGCACAGCCCCGGCAGGGGCCAACGGGGAGGGCAAAGGGATAGAGGAACTGAGCCTTGGGGAAATACAGGCCATAGATGTGGGGTCTTTCTTCGGCCCCGGCTTCAGCGGGGAACATCCCCCCCTGCTGGCGGAGGTTCTGGAAGAATTCTGCCCGGACCTCTACGTTGATATAGAACTTAAATCCCGGAGGACTAAAGGCGATCCCCTGCCTGCCGCCGCCGCAGCGCTGCTCAAGTCTATGGGCAAGAAAATTGAAGAGTCGGTCACTGTGTCTTCCTTTAATCCCCTGTGCCTTAGGGCGTTTAAACGGGCCGCCCCCCCCCATATCCCCACGGCGGCGATCTACTGTGTAAACCCGGAAGTACCTCCGGCGCTGCGCCGGGGAGCCGGACGTTTCATTGCCGGCTGCGACTACGCCAAGCCCGAATATGCCCAGGCGACGGCTTTCGCGCGGTTCCGAATCGCCGGTCTTGAGGGGCGGCCCCTGGTCCCCTGGACGGTGGACGACCCCGCCCTGGCGGAACGGCTGCTTGCCCTGGGCTGTGAGGGAATCATCACCAACCGGCCTCAGGATATGGGCGTTCTGGCCGCCTTCCGGTCATGAGGGATTCGACGCCCGCCGGGAAAGATTCTCCCCGGGCATTGGTACGCCACGGCTCCACCCTTTCCCTCCTCACCCTGGGTTCCCGGATCCTGGGCCTGGTCCGGGAGATGGCCAAGGCGAGCCTTCTGGGGACCAGCGCCCTTTCGGACGCTTTCTCCGTGGCCTTCATGATCCCCAACCTGTTCCGCCGCCTCTTTGCCGAAGGGTCTATCTCGGTGGCTTTTATCCCCACCTTCAAAGAATACCTTTTGGAGGATGATCCCGGGGCTATCAAGGAATTCCTTTCCTGTATCTTCACCTTCCTGAGTTTCTTCGTGTCTTTGGCGGTGGCCTTGGGGATTCTGATCGCCCCGCTGGTTGTCCCCTTTTTCGGCATGGCGGAATTCGATGAAACCGTCCTGCTTACCCGGCTGATGTTCCCCTTTCTGGCCTTCATCTCCCTGGCGGCCCTGTTCCAGGGCATTTTGAACAGCGTCCACATCTTTGCGCCTTCGGGACTGGCGCCCATCGTCCTCAACCTGATAACCATACTCTGCGCCTACGGGCTTTCCCCGTTCACGAAAAACCCCGCCAGGGCTATGGCCTGGGGCATACTCATAGGCGGATTTCTGGAGGCGGCAATTCAGTTTCCTTTTGTTTGGAAAAAGGGGTTCCGTTTCTTTTTTACCGGCCTCAAGAGGGCCGCCGGGAATCCCGGTACCCGGAAAGTCCTCCGTCTTGTCGGCCCTACGATTATAGGTATGGCGGCCTACCAGCTTAACGACCTGGTTTCCACCGCCCTTGCGGGGAATGCCGGGGAGGGGGTGGTGTCCAGCCTTCAATATTCCCTCAGGCTTCAGGAACTCATTCTGGGGGTCTTCGCGGTCTCGTTGGGGACAGTACTCCTCCCGGACCTGGCGGAGGATGCCAAGACAGGCCAATGGGCCCGCTACAATGACCGGCTCGTTACGGCCATAGACATCATAGCCCTCATCACGGTACCCATCACCTTTTTTGCCCTGGCCCAGGGGGAAGTCCTGATACGCCTCCTCTTCCGGTCCCGGAGCTTCGACGAGACCTCCGTGGCCCTTACCTATTCGGCCTTCCGCTGCCACATGCCGGGCCTTTTTTTTATCGCCGTGAACCGCATCCTGGCTCCGGCTTTCTACGCCCAAAGTGATTCCCGGTCCCCTACCTTGGCGGGCATCCTTTCCTTCGCCGTGAACATGGCCCTGGCCGCTGTCCTGGCAGGCCCTTTCCAGGGCGCGGGGATAGCCCTGGCCCTTACCCTGGCCAGCGGGGTGAACACCGCCCTCCTCCTCGCCTTTTTGGGAAGGAACCCCCGGATCGCGGTGGGCAAGGCGCTGAAATCGGCGCTGGTATACACCTTAAAGCTGGCCCTCTTTTCCGTCATCGCCGTCCTTCCCGTGGTGTTCCTCAAGACCGCCCTGGTAAGCCGTCTTGCGGGCAAAGGGCGGTTCATCGCCTACGGCGTCCCCTTCGCCGTCACCGCCCTGGTCTTCGCCGCCTTGGGGATCCTCCTCCTCGCCCTGAGCCGGGACCGGCAGTTTCTGGCCCTCGCTGGGATGCTGCGGAAGCGGCGAACCGGCTGAACATGCCGGCTTATGTTTACTGTTTATTGCCGTATCAGTACGCTATAGAACAGCTTCCTTCCGGCCTCTGCTGTTTCAATTCCCGCCAATCAGCAGGAACCCCGGTACACAATATCGGCGTTCAGCCTGAAAGAATCATGCGGCAAATTTTTTTCCCTAAGCCGTTTTAGAATCCGTTCCGCCGCATGGGAACCCATAGCCTCCGCCGGCTGAATAATAGAAGAAAGCTTAGGTCTCGTCATAGACATCCAAAGATCATCATCATACGTGATAAGGGCTATATCTTCAGGCATTCGGACTTCCGCTTCATTCAGGCAGTTTACCACACCGGCGGCTGCAAAACTGTTGCCGCAAAAAACCGCCTGCACGCGCTTGTCCAGCATACATTGCATCGTATAGTACGTTTCTCCTTTCATAAGTGACCACCGGGTATAGGCATTGCCGGGAACCGCCTGTATCAATGTGTTGTCCAGGGGGATACCCGCCTCCATGAATGCTTCCTTAAAGCCAAGGATGCGCTCTTCAGTGGTAGCGTCTATGCCGTCTTCCCCATAATGGTAGGTAATATAGGCTATTCTGGTATAACTCTTTTTTATAAGGTAGTTTGTGGCTTCAAAACTTGCCAAGGTGTTATTCAGCAGCACATAGTCCGCCTGATAGTTCAAAGGCTGCCGGTCAAGGAATACCACCGGAAAACATTTTGGTAAAAGCTCATTCAAAAAACCATAATCTGTCGTGGTTGGGGCTATAATTATCCCGTCAACCCCCCGGAGCAGCAGGGATTCAATATGCTGCGTTTCCCGCTGCTTGGAATCCTTTGAGTCCATAAGCAGCAACTGATAGCCCTGGGAATTGATCGTTTTTTCTATGCCCGTAGCCATATCAACATAAAAATAACAGGCGATGTTGGAAACCACATAACCGATAAGCCGTGATTCGCCGCTGCTCAGGTTCCGGGCAATGGGATTAGCCTTGTAGCCCAGGATTTTTATCGCGTTTTCGACCTTGGCAATAGTCTCGTCCGAAACAAACCGGGTCTTGTTAATCACGTGGGATACCGTAGCAAGAGATACTTCCGCAAGTGCGGCGACTTCCTTCACCGTTGGTTGTTTTGTTGTCTTACGTGTCCTGGCCATACCCTCCTTACAGTA
>JAISOQ010000127.1 GCA_031275515.1 Treponema sp.
TCATAAAGCTTACTCCTTATTAAAACAATTCCCTCTCCATACAAAGAGGGTTCTTTTATAACCGGCAACCCAGGCCCTTCCTGGACTTTCCCGGCAAAAAACCTGCCTTATACTAAGCGTAAACTTATTGCCATGTCAATAAGGTATCCAAACATTTCGGTAAAAAAAACATTAATCCGCAGTCAATTTTTTAAATGCCCCGGCCAATACCTTCGACAAGTCCCGGCGGCTTAGTATGGGATCACCCTACCGGCTTACTATGAATTTGTCAAGCCTTTATCCTGCAAGTCTGCAAATTAATTTCGGGTAATTCTCAGGGGCTTTCCCAAAACTTCAGTTCCGGGAAGCCTCTATGTAGAGAAAAGAAAACCTCGCCCGGGATACGCCGCTTTTATCCGGCCCGGGTCAGGCCGTCAATCCGCCGGGCCCGTCAGGCCCGTCAGCCAGCTGGCCGGCGAATGCCTCGATGAACCTGGGTTTAAGCTCTTCAATGGTCCCGGCAAGCTTGACGCCCGCGGCGTTTTTATGCCCGCCGCCGCCGAACCGGGCGGCGATTTCCGCCACATTGACCAGATCCCGGCTCCGCAGGCCCACAGTACAGTCCTGGGCGCTTTCCTGACGTATCACCATTATGGCCTCAACCCCGGCGATGGATTGCAGTAACTGGTACAGGCTGTCGGAATCCCGGCCTTCAAGGCCGAATTTCCGGGTGTCTTCGTAGGTCTCGAATGAATAGACGAGCTTTCCCCCGTAATGAGTTTCGGCCCGGGCAAGAATATGCCCCAGGAGTATGCGGGAACCGAGGCTTTTCCCTCCGTGCATGGCTTGGAACACATTTTTGGGATTTGCCCCGGCCCGTATCATCCTGGAGGCGTAGGCAAAGGTTTCGGCTCCGCCGGTATCCACATGGCGGAAAAATCCCGTATCCGTACAGAGGCCGAAAAGAAGGAATCCCGCTTCTTCCGGGGTTGGGGTAAGGCCCAGTGCTTCGATGACCGCCAGAACCAAGAAAGTAACCGACGGGGCTTCAGTATCCAGAAACGCCGCCGTCTCAGGAGCAGCCTCCCGGTTGGTGGCATGATGGTCTATGATCGCCGTGGGAAGCCCTTTGAGCGCCCCTTCCAGGCCGCCGGTACGGTCCGCCGCGGCGCAGTCCAGGATGATAACCCGGCTCCCCGCCCGTTCAGGTTCCCCGATTTTGTCCTTAAAGCGATCCGCAAAGGGTACAATCTCGGTCCGCTTAAAAGGACCGGCTGAACAGGGGATCGCTTCCTTTCCAAGGCGTTTCAGCGCCGACGTAAGAGCCAGCTGGCTCCCCACGCAGTCACCATCAGGTTCATGGTGACCAGCGATTAGGAATTTTGAGCCTGTCTGAATGAAATCAATTAAATTCCGGGGAACCGGAAGCGGTCTTACCATTAATATTCCAGATGAACTTCATCCACGTTTTCAAAATAGCTGTCCAGATTGACTCCTAAGGGAATATTCCCCCAGCTGTCATGGGGCAAAGACCGCACATAGAGGCGGACATGGCTGAATTCCCCATCCTTATAGTAAATCGACAGGGAAGGCCAGTCGGTCCCGCGGCCCAGGTGGACAATCTCACCCTTGCTTGCGGCGTCGGTAAACCATTCCACCGGCAGATAGAGACGGCCAACATCCGTCAGCCCTTTCCGGTATTGTATTACGTAACCCTTACGGTAGGGGTAGATTTTTTCTACCGTGGTATTGACGTAATAATAGGCGGCCTTTTTGTTATCAGCCCCCTCTTGAGCGGCAGCCGGGAAAACCACTGCAATAAGAACAATAATACCAATCAAAAAATGACGTTTCATCCTGATTCCTCCGGAAATTATACTTAGTTCAGTATAACGAATGATGAATTATCCGGCAAGGGGGTAAAAAAAATAAAAAAGGCCGGTTGTTGCACCGGCCCTGCCCTTGAGGCAATCGGAAGTATAGTGATTTGGGAGGGGAACTATACTCCCAACAATTTATATATCGGTATAACGGGCGCTTTCTTTACCCTTTTTTTTAAATACCGGACCGGCCTAATCGTTTTCAGAAATCTGCACGTCCACCGTCATGGATACCCGGTAGGTTTTCCCCTTTTGGACCGTCAGGGATTTTATGATGGAATAATCGTTTAACTGGAATTTAACCTCGTGAGCTCCCGGCGTTACCAGCATAGGTTTCTCCGGGGAAACGACGGGCTGATTGTCGAAAAGGATCTGGACGTTTTCCGGGGCTTCGAAGATCACCAGAGGAGCGGGGTCCTTCAATGCAATGTTCAGCTCCATTGTTTTGCCTCTTTCTACGATAAAAGCCCGGCTTTCGTTGCGATAGTCGCTGGACAGGATCACCAGATGGTGTTCGCCTTCCTTGATCAGCCGCTCTTCCCCGGGGTTCTCTATCACCTGATCGTCGATAAGGACGGTGAAAGGCCGGTCCCGGAGGTTTTCGGGATACCGGAGAATGAGGCGCACCGCCCCTTCATTGCTCAGTATAGGCTTTACCTGGAAAGAAAAACGCATGGCTTCCAGCTCTTCACTCACACCCTTGATAACCGGCATAACACGGAACAGAATCGGAAAGGATGAAGGGAAGACGGCCTCCGGCAGAACCGTAGCGTAAGGGGAGGTCTTGAGGCCGTGGTCCGCCCTGAGGGGGATCTGATAAATAGTCAGGAATTTATTCGGGACAGGCTCGAAGAAGATCTGCCGCCCTTCAATATCCGCGATTGTGGTATCGGGGACTGCGTTCAAATCGGCGTATATGGCGATGGCCAGGCTCCCGCGATAGGGGAAGTAGTTCTGAGGCGTCGTGAATTCCACTTCTACCCCCCGAAAAAAACGGGTATCTTCATTCAGGACTATAAGAGCCGAGTCAGTGTAGGAAAGGGGTATTGATTTTTCTTCAGAATTCTCCAGGGCAACCTCTGTAGAACCCGCAATAAAGACCCGCAGGGATTCCGCTTCAATAAAAAAAGGAAAAAATAGAACTATGAGAGTAAATATGCAGCCCGCAGCAGGCCGTTTTTTCATCACCGAATATACCTTACTTAAATAAATATAAATACTTTTCCGGGTCCCGGGCTACGCCATTTTGTCTCAATTCAAAGTGCAAATGAGGTCCCGTGGATTGCCCGGTAGAACCAACTTTACCTATAAGATTACCAGATTGGACGGTATTTAGCAATACCGTATGAATTTCTGAAAGGTGTCCATACAGACTGGTCCAGTCCCCGTGGCTGATGATAATGTAATTGCCGTATACGGGATCGTATCCCTGGGCGGTAACCACTCCGTTCCGGGCCGCGAAAACTTCTGTTCCCGCCGGCGCCGCCAGGTCCAGGCCCTGATGGAACCGCGGGTTCCCGGTAACCGGGTTTATCCGGGGTCCGAAAGGGCTGGTCAGCCGGTAGTTCCGCAGGGGGAACTGAAAGTTCGAATGCAGGAAAAACGCCCGTTCCGTGGGGGAGAAGTCCTCTCCGGGGATGAATCTAAACCGTTCGGTTTCGTTCCCCCGTCTAATGGTCAGCGGGATGCCCCTCCCGTCGTTCCGCGCCGAGACGAGAAGCATCTCCAAATCCGTACGGGGTTTCTCCGGAATGAAAATTCCCGGCATGGAGGGGAGAAGCACGCCGCCGGGTAACTTCGCGGTTACGGCGGACAGCCGGTTCAGGGTAGCTAGGGCGGCATAGGGCACGGTACACCGGGCCGCCAGATCCAGAAGGTCTTCCCCGGAATTGGGAGTATAGGCGTAGATAGTTAGATTTTCGGCCAGGCTTGCGTCCTTGATGCTTTCCGCGTCCTGCCGGTTAAAGAGGCGTTTCCTGGCGGCTTCCACGTCCGCCAAATACTGCCTGAAAAGTACATCCCCGTTATCCAGCCGGGTAATCCCGGGGAAAACAGCTTCCCGGCTTTCCCCCTTTATCGGAGAAACGGCAAAGCATATCAAGACGAAAAGGGCCGGAAACCGAAAGGAACGGGGATTCATTGCCACAGGCTCTCCGTGTATCACATAATTGAGGGCGATCCTTGACAGGGGGTTATATATGAGAAAAACGGACAAAAAAGGCTGTCCCTAAGGACAGCCCCTGTTCGTGGTTCCCCGGAGCTTGGCTCTAACAGAGCCTTGACTCTTATAGAGCCTTGACTCTTATAGAGCCTTGGCTCTTATAGAGTCTTGACTCTTACAGAGTCTTGGCTCTAAGCGGAGGCAATCGCTTCGACAGGGCAGACTCCGGCGCAGGCTCCGCAATCCTGACACAAACCGGAATCTATCCAGCGGGCGCCGTCCTTTTCGGAAATTGCTTCTACTGGACATTCACTGTCACAGGTACCACAATTTATGCACTCACTACTGATAGTATACGCCATATCTAACCTCTCTTGATCATTAAGATATTATCAGAATACAGGATTTTCCGGCTAAATGCAAGAATATTCGCACGAGACTGCCGGGCGGCAGTGCAGGGCGGCTAACCTTTTCAACCGTAACGGCAATGGAGAAGAACGCAAGTCCTTATCGTACAACGGCGTATGGGCTGTCCGGCATGTTCCTGCTATTGTAATAAAGATCGAGGCTGTCCCAAAACTGAAGTTTTGGGACAGCCTCGACAGACAACGCCTCTTGAATTCTCTGTTTTTCAGGGGTATTTTAAGATTTATGTGGCTGGTAATGATCCCGGCGTCTTGTATTGCCTTGGCGGTTATCCTCTATTTTGCAATATCGAAGAGGTCATCCCCCGAAGTAAGGCGGCTTGCGGTGAGCGCCCTCGCGCTGGCGGCTATTGCCCTTATAGTATGCATCGTTTTCATTGCAACCGCCCCTTCTCAGGAAGCCGAACCCGGACCGGCAGCGCTTCCTCTTCCGGTCAAGCCGGCTGCGCCGGTCCAGAAGGTGAATTGGCAGGAACTTCTTTTTTTTGGCGTACTTCTCATCCTGCTTCTTCTGTTCCTTGCTGCTTTTTCCCGCCGGAATGTATCGCCTAAAACCGAGGAAAAAGAGGCTGCATACCAGGATGAGCCGGGCGGGGATGATGACGGCAGGTGGCAGCGGCGTTCAGGGTAAAGGCCCGCCGTATGGGCGAATTCCAGCTCCCCGGGATACCGGAGTGAAAATTCAGGAAAATCACGATGATTTTTTCGCACTTCAGATTAAAATTGGCGTTATATAGACTTATGTTAGCAGTTCCCGCCTTGGGCTTCCAAAAACAAGAACAACCCATCCAAAACCCTGCCGGATTTACACTCTTTATAATTGCATATTAAAGTCCGGTATTTTACGGCAAGGCCGCTGGATTTGGCTTTACAAAGTATTCTGTACTCTATAATTCGAATTTGCGAAAAAATTGACAAACAAAATCAAATATAACATAACCTATTGACGCGTCTATAAAAATTAAACTAAAATAAACATAACACAACTAAACCTGGTAATATATGAGTATGATGAAGCGTTTTTTAGTACTTTTGTTTGTTTTTCTAGCTGCTGGTCCGGCCCTTTTCGGCCTTCCCTATATCCCCGGCTGCCCCCTCCACGAAAGCTGCGTCCGGAACCTTAGGCAGGAGCAGCGGAACCGCCGGAGGGGACTCAAAAACACCGGCAAAATCGCACTTCCCGGATCGGAACAGGGAACCGGCATAAACCTGGGCCTCCAAGCCGATCTGGGGGATGTGATGGACGAAGCCCTCCTGGGCCTGCGGCCCACCCTGGCATGGTTCGGCAGCCTTGCGGACTTTGACCTATACCTGGGGACCTTTTACACCGTCAGCTTCGATTACCCCCGGATCCAGCGGACAGGTTTTCAGGAGACCTTGTCCCGCAATTTCTTCCCGGGGGATTCCTCCACCCTGACCCTCAGCATCGATAACGACGACCAGATCAACATTTCTCCCGGAACCGTGGAATTACTCTACGCTGTGGCGGAACCCAGTCTTAGCTGGACGCAGGATATCCGGCAAGGTGATATAACCCTTACTTTGGGCTTCCCCCTGGGCTGCAATCCGGAATTCAGCGCGGATGTCCGCCTGGCCCTTGGGTACAGTTTCCCCTTTGGACTGTATCTGGAGGCCGCCAGCCGGATCTGGGCAGCGCCGGAACCAGACTACGGGGAAACCGAATTCATCCTCACATGGCAAAACAGCAGATTTTACGTCTCCCTTACCCTCACTGCGGACAAAAATTTCAAAACCTACAGCGTTGAGCCCTACGCCGCCTGGTCTGTCAAGGGTTTTATCCTGTTTACCAGCGTTTTAATTGACGGTATCGGTGAAGGCGGCATGGTGGAAAGCGCGGCGGCGGCGCAAGCGCTGGGGCGGAAAAACGGCGTTTCCCTGGTTCCCTGCCTGGGCATTAAGTACCGGTTTTGATTCGTATTGAGATTCTCTGCGGCTCTGCCGCACAGTATGTTGATCCCCATAAGGAAAGATTAAGGAAAAATATGATGAATAAAAAAATGGCGGCAAGGAAAGAGGCCCGGACAGGGATTTGGGCCAGCCGTATTTGTCATGGCGGATTGGGCCGGGCCGTATTTATCGGTCTGAGCATGGCTGTCCTCTGCCTTTCCAGTTGTAAAACCAAACCCGATCCCGGCGCCCCAGATCCCCGCCAGCCCCAGAACAACCCTCTTATCGGAGTGTGGCAGGATGGAAACGCCGGTAATTACTATTTCTTTCGGGAAGACGGAACCGGCGGTATTGCCGCTGCTCCCGGCGCCGCCCCCGATGACTACAGCTTCCTGTTCTGGCGGGGACAAGGTTTGGGCGTTGCCGCCTCTGGGGGCATAAACCACCTGGTAACGATTAGCGGCGATACATCAGGAGCCGCCTCCGCCACGATAAAACGTTACACCGTTGAGGAAACCGGCGGCGACTCCATCACCATAAGCCCACAGGGGGAAGCCCCCGTGACGCTTAGCCGCAGAAGCGGCTCCGGAGTCCCTCTTTCGCTGAACAACTCCTTTATAGGGGAATGGCACGCCCTCTGGAACGGGACCCACGGGGACGAAAACGCCTGGTCCTTCAAATTCCGGGAAGACGGAACCGTCCTGACCTACCACCACGGGATGCACCAGTTTGACAATGCTTATCTGGTCCGGGGCAGCGTTATGGCCCTGTTGGGGGAATGGCGCTTTGACGGCAATTTTGATCTCAAATATATGACCTTTACCGTACAAAACCCGGACAGTATTACCGCACAGGAGGAGCCCGCCGATGGCGCCCCCGGACTTTCCTGGGCTTTCAATCGGATAAGCGCCGCAGAGTGGAAATAGCGCCGCGTAGCGCGCGCAAGAAATATGAGGCTGTCCCAAAAATGAAGTTTTGGGACAGCCCTGAAGGAGGAATTGAATGAAGAAAATCTTAGTAACCCTTATCCCCTGCCTGCTGGCGGGGGCCGCCGTCTTTTTCACGGTGAACCACAGCGCCAGGGCAGGGTTCATTGTGGCGGCGGTGGGGGAACTCCCCTACATCCCCGGCTGCCCCCTGCACGAAAGCTGCGTTAAAGCGCTGAGGGAAGAACAGGCGGTACCCCTGCTCCCCGCCGTAAACTCCGGCGGCCTTGCCGGTGCAGGGGCCGCCGCCGTGACAGGCGCGGTTTTTCTGCTCATACGCAGAAAACGGCAGGATGTGTTTGTTGCCGGTTAAAATTCCAGATGCGTTGGGGAAGCCGGATATGGTATGGCAGGTAAAATTTTTCCTGCTCAGAATCGCGCTGCCGGCTTTTTTGATCTTCGCCGGCTGTGATACGGCCATGGGAAAAGGATCGCTTGAACCTGAGCCGGTTCCAGGCTGGGAATTTGAGCCGGACGAATCCAGCAGTACCGGCAATCCCTTTTTGGGAAAAGACTGGGTAAATGACGAGGGATTTATCTACACCTTTGGGGTTGACGGTACTATTTTTGTCGAACATCACTGCGGCCTGGAATTTGACAACCAATTCAGCTACTTGATATGGAAAAACATCCTGGTGATCTACGGGACTGAAATGGACAATACCGATACCCTCAAAGCCGGAACAATGACGGTAACCGGGGATTCCGTGGTGTTTACCACTACCGGTAATGAAACAATTACCTACACCCTGGCGGGGGACGGGCCCGCTCCGGCGGAAACCGGCCCGGTACTGGATAATGTTTTTATCGGGAACTGGCAGGCCGGTAATACCCGGCACAAATTTACAACTGATGGAACCCTCGTTCAAACTGCCGCCGGAAAATCCGCCGAATACAGTTATCTGGTGCGAAAAGACCGGCTGGTTACCCTGTCCCGCGAGGCGAAACCGCTGGTGCGGGAATACCGTTTTGAGAAAAACGGGAACACTATCATGGTGAATCCGATGGGGGGAGGAAGTCCTCTAATTTATACCCCATACGGAGAATAAGGAGAGTTGATATGAAAAGGAGGAATCTTATCTTGCCTGGAATACTGATCATACTGACGGTGTTCATGTTGAACGCCTGTCCCCAGCCTTCAGGATCGGACGATCCTGAAATTACGGACTTTAGCTTTATGGCAGAGGCCGGATTACAGGCGGGGACCGTCAGCGCTGCTGCGGGAGCCGTCGCCGGGACCTTAAGCGCCTCCGGCGGCACGCCCCCATATACCTATTCCCTAGCAGCCGGCAGCGAAGGTAATGACGTTGACAACGATAACTTTAAGATCGAAGACGGTATACTGAAAGCCGGCGCTTACCCGCTTTCCGCTTCAAGCAGTACTACGCCTTATAAGGTCTACCTGCGGGTTACCGACCGTAATGGTAAAACCAGTGAGACCGCAGGTGAAATTACCGTCTCCCCGGCGGGAGATGGTTCGGAGGGTTCTCCGATTACCCGCTATACCTTTACCGCGGAAACTGGTTTAAAAAACGGCGATAACAATGTCACATCCGGCCAGACCGCCGGTTCAATTACGGCGGTAACACAAGGCGAGTCAAAAACCAGCTTAACCAATTATACGTTTGCTCTGGCCGCGATTCCCGGCAATGCCGATGCGGACAACGGCAAGTTTGTATTGGAGAACAGTACTCTAAAGATAAAGGCCGCTGCACTGGTTGGCGGGCCGCATCGTGTTTATATCAGAGTTACCGATAA
>JAISOQ010000151.1 GCA_031275515.1 Treponema sp.
TCCGTTATAAAAAGGCCCTCCCGTTCAAAGCGCGCCGGGCGACGCCCGGCAGATTCTCCCATCTGTCTTTGACTCGGGGGCCTGTTTATTTGCCCTTAGGGAATCATCGTAATCTGCCCCCCGCTCCAGGGCTCCGTCTTGCCCTGACCGGATTCGCCGAACTCCAGGGCATGGGCGTACAGGCCGCCGGCGTGGATATGATCAGGTCCGCAAAGCCCGGATTGCGCCGCCCGGCCTTTGTGATGACGGGTTTTTTGATATGGAAGTCCGCCCTGCCGCGGATGAGCCTCCCGGCAGGACGGATAGGGACGATAGTATTTAGAACGGGAAAGAATTCAAGACGGAATTCGCAAATTATAGATGGGGGGGGGGGGTAAGCCGTTCCGTGAATATGTATACGGTATATGTCATGTTCTCCCTCTATTTATCCGCAAAACATAAGGGATATAGTATACCGCATCCTGCCGGCGGGATCAAGGGAAAATTCGCCTTTGCAAAGTTTTCCCTTGCCGGCTCCCGGCGTTCTGTTCAATTCAAGCAACACAATTCAAGTGTCTGCGGATTATACGAAATTAACGCGAATTTTCAGAACAAAACCCCGTCAATTCGCGAAATCCGCATAATCTAATCACCCGGGCATTGATTCCCCTTATCCGCCCTCGTTCCAGTGCCCTATCTTCCGTATCTTCTGGTTCCGGTAGCGTACCAGCACAGAGGGGGTCCGGCTTGTAAGGTTTTCCAGTTCCCGTATCAGGAGTTCCTTGATGGTCCGGGCCATGCCTTCGGGATCCGCATGGGCGCCTCCCGGAGGTTCGGGGATGACGCCGTTGATTACCTTGAATTCCAGGAGATCCGCGCTGGTGATGCGGAGCATGGCCGCGGCGTCCTTGGCCTTGCCGGCATCGTGAAGGAGGATGGAAGCGCCCCCTTCGGGGCTGATCACCGAGTAGATGGCGTTTTCCAGCATGTAGATCTTGTCCCCGACGCAGATGCCCAGAGCGCCGCCGGAGCCGCCTTCGCCGATGATGATGCACACAATAGGGGTTTTTAGCTGGCTAAAGTCCCGGAGATTCCGGGCTATGGCTTCCCCTATGCCCCGTTCCTCCGCGCCCAGACCGGGGTAAGCGCCGGAAGTGTCCACAAAGGTGATGACGGGCCGCCCGAATTTTTCGGCTTCTTTGGCCAGGCGCAGGGCTTTCCGGTACCCTTCCGGATTGGCCATGCCGTGGTTGCGGCGCATGTTTTCTTTGAGGTTCCGGCCCTTCTGGTTGGCCAGGATGGTAACCGGACGGCCCGCGAGAAAGCCCAGGCCGCCGATTAACGCGGGATCGTCACCGAAACAACGGTCTCCGTGAAGTTCAATGAAGGAATCGAAGATGCGCGTAATGTAGTCCAGGGCATAAGGCCGGTCCGGATGACGGGCCAGTTCCACCCGCTTCCAGGTAGTTTCCGCCCGGGAACCGGCGCGGATCTTCGCTTCAATCTGTTCCAGTTCCTGCCGGGCGCTGATCCCCGATACGGCCATCAGCTTTTTCAGTTCTTCTATTTTATCGGCAAGTAAATTGGCGTTCATTTCAACGTTCATTTGGACTTCCCCCGGTGCAGGTCTATCAAGGCGGAAAGGAGCTTCTTCTGGTCTTTGCGCGGAACAATGAGGTCCACAAAGCCTTTTTCCAGTTGGAATTCCGCCTTCTGGAACCCTTCCGGAAGGGTTTGCCTGATGGTTCCTTCTATGACACGGGGGCCGGCGAAACCAACCAGCGCGCCGGGTTCGGCAATGGTCACGTCGGCCAGCATGGCAAAAGAGGCGGTAACCCCGCCGGTAGTGGGGTCGCAGAGGACGATGAAAAGGGGGACCGCGGCCTTGTCCATCTCCGCCGCGGCGTTGGAGGTTTTGGCCATTTGCATAAGGGAGAAGATACCCTCCTGCATACGGGCGCCGCCGGATGTGGTGTAGATGATCACCGGGGTCTTTTCTTCCGCGCCCTTGAGCATGGCCCGGGTAACTTTTTCGCCTACCACGGAACCCATAGAGCCTCCCATAAAGGTGAAGGACATAAGGCCCAGAATAGCCGGTTTCCCTTCGATGGTACACGTCCCGGTGATAACCGCGTCCTTCATCTGGGCCTTGACCTCCGCGGCGGACAATTTTTCCTCGTACCCGGAGAGGTCTATGGGGTTGAGGGAACGAAGATTGGCGGAAAATTCCTTAAAGCTGCCTGAATCCGCCAGGTACGGGAGCCGTTCTACCGGCTCCATGCGGTAATGATACCCGCAGGACGGGCAGGTTCTCAAAGCGTCCCTGATGGCTTCTTCTTCATGCGCCGCGCCGCAGGACGGGCAGGCGGGGCCGTTATGACCGGATGGCATTTTCAAGCTCCTTGGCTATTTCGCCGTAATAAGCCGTTCCAAAGCAGCCGGAACGGAAGATATTGTGTTTGATGATCCATTGCTGCTGGGTTTTGTTGGTCTTTATCCCTTCGATGACCAGTTCACCCAGAGCCCGGCTCATCCGCTCCAGGGCCCTGTCCCGGTTCCTGCCGTGGACGATGACTTTCGCCACCATGGAATCATAGTGGGGAGGCACGGTACAGCCGTTGTATAAAAACGAATCGAACCTGACGCCGGGTCCGCCGGGAACTTCCAGCCGGGTGAGCCTGCCCGGAGAGAGGGCGTTGATCCGGCACTCCAGGGCCCAGCCGTGCAGGGGCAGTTCCCCGGCATCAACCTCCATGCGGCTTTCGGTACAGGAGAGGATCTGTTGACGGATGATGTCCGTGTCCGTGACGGCTTCGCTCACCGGATGTTCCACCTGAACCCTGGCGTTCACTTCCATAAAGTAGAAGCTCTCCCCTTCAACGAGGAATTCGATGGTCCCCGCCCCGGTATAACCGATTTCCCGGAACATACGCACCGCTCCTTCCGCCATGCGGCGGCGCATGTCCTCCGAGACCCCCGGTGAGGGGCTCTCTTCTATGAGCTTCTGGTGGTTCTTCTGCACTGAACAGTCCCGTTCGCCCAGAACCGCCACAGCGCCCCTGCCGTCGGCCAGTACCTGGAGTTCCACATGCCGGGGATTTTCCAGATAGCGTTCAATGAACACCGTCCCGTCGGCAAAGTTGGATTCCGCCTCCCGGCTCGCAAGGTTTAGATTTTCCGCCAGTTCCTCCTGTCTGCGGACTATGCGCATACCCTTGCCGCCTCCCCCTGCGGCGGCTTTGATGATAACCGGGAAGCCCAGTTCCCCAATCGCCGCGGAGGCTTCGGCGGCGGAGGCTACGGCGCCCGGGCTTCCGGGAGTGACCGGAAGGCCGAAACGCCGGGCAGTTTCCCGTGCCCGGACCTTGTCGCCCAGAAGCTCTATCACCTCCGTATCCGGTCCTATGAAGATGAGGCCCTTGTCCCGGACCATGCGGGCGAAGCCGGCGTTTTCCGAAAGAAAGCCGACTCCCGGATGTATGGCTTCGCAGCCCGTGTTGACCGCCGCCATGATCAGGTTGTTTTTGATAAGGTAACTTTGGGAAGAGGGGGGCGGCCCTATGCAGACCGCCCGGTCCGCCATTTGAACCGGAAGGCTGTTCTTGTCCGCGGTGGAGTACACCGCCGTGGTTTCGATCCCCATCTCCCGGCAGGTCCGGATGATACGGACCGCTATTTCCCCCCGGTTGGCGATAAGCAGGCGTTTAATCACCGGTCTGTCCTAAAGCCGTTTTACTTCAAACAGAACCTGGCCGTATTCTACCAGATCCCCGCTTGCGGCCTTGACCACAAGAATTTCGCAGTCAAACTCCGCCTCCAGATGGTTCATCATCTTCATGGCTTCAAGGATACAGAGGGTTTCTCCAGCTTTTACTTTTTTTCCCGGCCTTACAAAGGGAGGGACGTCAGGACTGGAGGCGGCGTAGAAAGTCGCCACGATGGGGCTTATGATGGTTTCCCCCGCCGTGTCCGGGCTTGATCCCCCGGCGGTTTCGGTAACCGGGATCCCCAGATGCACCGCCCCGTCCGTTGGGGAGGGCATCGCTGCGGGAGCGGCGGCGGCCTGATATACCGGACGGACGGCGCATTCCTTCCGTAAAATTATATGCAGGGACCCTTCTTCTATATCAAGCTCCGCCACCTGGCTGGCGCTGAATTTATCAATAAGGCTTTTTATCAGTTCATCGTTCATGGGAAACTCCTCGTACTATTTACGCTGTAATTACACTATAACCGACGGGTCCGCTTCAAGCTCATAATCAATGCCGGGGACATCAAACCCGTGGGCTTCAAGGAAATCATGCTTGAACCCCTTGATGTCCGAAAGGGTAAAGACGTTTTCTTCGGTCACCTTTTCCATACGGGCCAGAGTTTCCTGCTGGACATCCTCCCGCATTTCCCAGTCGTCAAGGCGTATGCGGCCTTCCCTGTCCACAGGGACCTTGTCCGGGTCCTGCGCCCCTTCCGGAGTGTAGAGCCGGTCCTGATAAAGCCTGACGATTTGTTCTATGCAGCCTTCGTGGAGGCCCTTTTCCTTCATCACCTTGAAGAGGCAGGACACGTAGAAGGGGATGACGGGGATGACCGCGCTGGCCCGGGTGACCAGGGCTTTGTTGACCGAAACCCAGGCCCGGCGCAGCGGCGCGCCTCCCCGGGCGAACCGCTCGTTTATGGCCCTGCCCGCCCGTTCCAGGTCTTCTTTGGCCCGGCCTATGGCGCCGTTTTTGTAGATGGGCCAGGAGATTTCAGGGCCTATATAGGTGTAGGCCACGGTCCTGACCGAGGGGGAGAGAACCCCTTCTTTTTCCAGGGCGTCGATCCAGAGTTCCCAGTCTTCGCCGCCCATAACCTTGATGGTACCGGCGATCTCCTCCTCCGTGGCGGGTTCCGCTCCGGAGACGGCTATCTTCCCGGTGAGCATGTCCAGGGTCTTCCCCCGGTAGGCCTCCCCTATGGGTTTGATCACCGACCGGTACATCACCCCGTTCCGGGGATCGGTCCTGACCGGAGAGGCCAGGGAGTAGATCAGAAGGTCGATTTCCCCGGGGATTCCGGCGGCGGCGGCGGCTTCCCGGACGGCGGCGGCGGCGGCGGCCTTCATCTCAACGGAAAAGGCGTCTCCATCCAGGGTCTTTGCGGGAATGCCCGCATTGGCGGCTTCCATATCGAAGGTGCGGTTGTTGTACCACCCCGGAGTCCCCGGTTTTGTGGCCGAAGCCGGCTTTTCCAGGGAAATGCCCACCGTGGCCGCCCCATAGCCGAAGGCCGCGGCGATGCGGCTTGCCAGACCATACCCTGTGGAACAGCCCACCACCAGCGCAAGCCTGGGGGAAGGGGACGGATGCCGGTCAGCTAAATGCTGCTGGGCATATTCGATCTGTCCCCGTACCACTTTAGCGCAGCCCTGGGGATGACTATTAAGACAAATGTTATTCCGTATCATTGGTTTAAGAACCATAAAGCTCTCCTGTTTTTATTGAGGCTGTTCCAAGACTTAGGGAGGAATAGGCCGGGGGACCTTAGGCCCCCCGGACCCCCCGGGATTTTGGAACAGTCTCAATATATAAAGAATTTACTGGCGGCAATCCGGCTCCGCCTGCGCCTTCATGCCGGTTTTCCCGGGGAAACCAGGCACAGCCATTCGGCTTCGGCGGCCAGCTCCTCCCCCACATAGGCTTTACCGGCCTGTTTGATCATCCGCGATGAAACCCGCAGATTCTCGATTTCGCAGCGGACCTCCTCGCCAGGCCGCACCTGGCGGCGGAACTTCACCTTGTCCACCGATGCCAGGAAAAAGAGATCCTCCCCCCCCAGAAGCCCCAGTTTCCGCAAACCCGCGCCGCCCGACTGGGCCAGAGTTTCCACGAGGATCACCCCCGGCACTACCGGGTATTGAGGGAAATGTCCTTTAAAGAAGAATTCCCCTTGGGAGAAAACATGCCGGGCGCTTATCTTTTCCTTATCGGCCCTCAGTATCTCGTCCACAAAAAGGAAGGGGGCCCGGTGGGGGAGCAGTTCTTCTATTTCTTTGCCTGAATCTTCACTCATACATATCTCCTGAAAACCACCACCCCGTTATGCCCCCCGAATCCCAGGGAACCCGAGGCGGCGGCGTTGATCTCCCCGTACTGAACCGCATTGGGCACATAGTCCAG
>JAISOQ010000155.1 GCA_031275515.1 Treponema sp.
CAGCACCCCAAGGGAAGGGAATACGCCTTTATTCAGGAACATGAGCCGCTTCATCCCCTCCTGCTGGACAGCGCCGGGGGCATCCTCTCCTATCCGCCTATCATCAACTCCGCGGATATAGGCGCGGTTCAGGTGGGAGACGTCGATCTTTTTGTGGAGCTTACCGGGACGGACCAGACCAGCGTGACCCTGGCCGCCTCTATCGTGGCCTGCGATCTGGCGGATCAGGGCTTTACCATAGAGCCTGTGGAAGTGGAATACGAATACGAGACCCCCTTTGGCCGCAGGGTCACGACCCCCTATTATTTCCAGGAGCCGGTGTTCTGTTCACTGTCCCGTATCGAGAAGTTCTTGGGAGAAAAGCTGGATGCGGATGAATGTCTGGCGGCTCTGGACCGAATGGGCTGTAAGGCCGAGAAAGCCCTGTCCCACGAAAAGGGCCGGCTGGTGCCGCAGGAGGACGGGACGGGGCAGGCCGCCGGGGAGGGCATCAGGGTTTATCCCCCGGAATACCGGAACGATTTCCTTCATGCCGCGGACGTAATGGAGGATGTGGTTATAGGCCGGGGACTTAACACGTTCAAACCCGAACGGCCCCGGGATTTCACTATAGGCCGGCTTACTCCTATTACCCGGTTCAGCCGTCAGGTCAAGGAACTGCTGGTGGGGATGGGTTACCAGGAGATGGTCTACAACTACCTGGGTTCCCGGAAAGATCTGGTGGAAAATATGCGGGGGGACGGTTCCCGTATCGTCAGGATTGCCAACCCCATGACGGAAAACTACGAATACGTCAGAGACAGCGTTTTGGCTTCCCTCCTGATGAGCGAAGCCGCATCGGGTCATTCGGTTTATCCCCACCGTATCTTCGAGATAGGGAAGGTAGCCTACCGGAACGATGCGGAAAATTACGGCGTCAGTACCCGGCAATATGCGGGCCTGCTCCAGGCTGATAAGGACGCTAACTTCAACATTGCAGCGGCCCAGCTCCAAACTCTGTTCTATTATCTTTCCCGGGAATACGCCCTGGAGGAATCCGGGGACAGCCGGTTCATCCCTGGCCGGGCGGCGGCCATTCTGTATCGCGGTAAAGCCGTCGGCGTCTTTGGGGAAGTTCATCCGGAGGCGCTGGAAAATTGGGGGATAACCGTCCCCTGCATTGCCGCGGAGTTCGATTTGGACGCCCTCTTGTAATTGTAATATATTTTGATTTTTGGCTTTATCTTTATTTGTATAGCCTTTATTGTCTTTGTCTATGCCGGAAGGGGAAACCTAACGGCTTGACTAAGAAGCCATAATCGTATTTTCATTACCCTTATGCCTTTAACTATTAAGCATCTAGGTCCCTGGAGTTTCTACCGCAATGCGCTTACTATTGCGCTGCCGGTAATGTTGCAGCAGCTCGTGATGAGCATGGTTTCCCTGATCGATAATTTTATGGTTGCAGGTCTTGGGGACACCAGCATGGCTGCAGTAAATGTGACGAACCAGATCAATTTTATTTTCATCGTAATCGTTAATGCGGTTTGCGGGGCGGGCGGAATTTACCTTGCCCAGTTTAACGGCGCTAAAGATACCGAAGGTATGCGGCACGCATACCGGTTCAAGGTGATTTTCGTCTGCGGCGTGGCGATGGTATACTTCATCCTCTGCTGGCTTATTCCCCGCCGGATGCTTGCTATGATGACTATGGGCAACATTGCCCAGGATGAAATCATCGATGTCGGCGTGCGGTACATCAGGCTCATGTCGTTTACCCTTTTTCCTATGGCGATCTCCGCAGCGATAGGTACTTCCTATCGTGAGATCGGCCTCCCCAAGATTCCTCTGATCATTTCCTCCGCAGCTACGGTGGTGAATACTTTGGGGAACTGGTTCCTGATTTACGGGAACCTGGGAGCTCCCCGGCTTGAGGTAACCGGCGCGGCTTTGGCGACCATCCTGGCCCGGATTGTCGAAGCGGTAGTTTTTCTGCTCTACGTCCACCGTTCCCGCAACGGAAGGGCGCCGTTCTTCGTTGAATTCCACAGGATATTCCAGGTGAGCAGGCGTCTTTTGGCGCAGATTCTTGCAAAGTCGGGCATGATGTTTTTGTCCGAGGCTTCCTGGGTCAGTTCCGAAACCATCATGACCGCTCTTTACAACGGGCGGGGCGGCACGGAGGTAGTGGCCGGAATGGCCGCGGGCTGGACTATCGCGAACATCTTCTTCCTTCTCTTTGGCGGCATCTGGACCACTTCTACGGTTCTGGTGGGAGGCAGTCTGGGGGCCGGCAAGCTGGACGAAGCCCGTACGCGCGGCAAATGGATCACCTCCGGCGCTACTGCGGCAGGCTGCATCATTGCTGTTACCGGCGCCGCCGCCGCAACCCTCCTCATCCCCCTGGTCTTCTCCAACCTCACCGATGACGCCCGGCGTATCAGCCTGGGGCTGGTTTACGTCATCTTTTTCTACATGCCCCTTTGGTCCCTGCTCAACGCCCAGTTCGCAATCTCCCGCGCCGGAGGCGACACCGCATTAGGCATGTATGTGGATGTTTCGGTAAACACCCTGATTTTCGTCCCCGGCGCTTTTATCCTTGCCCTGCTCACTTCGCTGCACCCCGTGACCATGTTCGCCCTCCTGAAACTGTCGGACATCTTTAAATACTTAATAGCCCGGCACTGGTTCAAGAAGGAACGATGGGTACGGAACCTGACGCACAGGAATTAAAGACCCGCCTGCATTAATTCCCCCGGTCCTGCGGGCCCGGGGGATTAATCTATCACTATGTCCAGGTCCAGGACTTTTTCTGTTACATCGACAGCGTTACTGCTGCGTAAATAGACAAGCTGTGCGCATACCGGTTTCCCGAAAATGTCGGATACCGCCCGGCTGTACGCCGCAAGCTGTAGATAGTACCGTTCAGGTTCTTCGGCACGGTCCGTCTTGAAGTCCAGGACATACATGACGCCTTCCGATTCAAAGAGAAGGTCTATCTTGCCGAGGACAGGTATTTTTCCGGTCTTTGTTTCCGCCATGGTGATAATAGGAAATTCCGATTCACGGTACGCCGCTTTCAGGGCGAGTTTCCCAAAATTCGAGTCCAGGAAGCCCCGGGCCATTCGTTCCGTAGCTTCACGGATACGGGGGATATCCCGGTCGTCAAGGCGGGCCAGAATCCGGGGGGGGATTTGGGGCGCAACGCCGTTAAAGCGAGCCTCCAGAAAACCATGGACCAGGGTCCCGAAATCGGCGGCGTCAAGTCCTGCCCGGTTCAAAATATTGTCCAGAGGGTCGTCTCCTGCCGGGGCTGTAGAAACAGTGTCCTCGATGATGATATTTCGCCCGGCGTACCGCAGTTTGCTGGCGGCGGCGGATGTCAAAGGCGGCAGGGGGGTAGTGATTGTTTCGGCCCGGGCGTAGCATGATGCGGCGGATTCGGAGGCTTCCGCCATAGAGACTGTCCCTCCCGAACGGGAACCGCGTGCGGCGCGGCGGATTTCTTCCCGGGTACGGACAGGGATGATTTCGACGGTAAAGGGCTCTTCCTCATCCTTCCCCGCGGCTATTACGGGAAGAAGTAAATCCAGAAAAGATGAAGCAGTATCGCTGTCTTGTTTCTTTGCCTTGAGGTAGGCCAGGCGTTCCTTGACGGATTGAACGGAGTATTCCTTCTCCGCGGCGGTTTCCCCGCCGGATTGTCCGTCTGTGGTCTTCCCTTCTTTTTCCTTCTTGTCCGGTTCGGGGAGGCTCGCGGTCAGGAAAAGCCGGCTTTCGGCCCGGGACATGGCGACATACAGGAGACGCCTGAGTTCGGCGGCTTCCTGCCGGGCCTCTTCTTCCCGGCTTAGTTTAAAGAAATAGTTCTCGAATTGTCCCGGCAGTTCTTCCGCCTGTGGCAGGTTAAGAGTCAGCCCCCAGCGCGCGTCGAAATAGGCGGTTTCCCTGTTGCCCCGGTTTTTCTTGCCGCTGCCGCAGCAGTACACAAAAACTATCGGAAATTCCAGTCCCTTACTCTTGTGAATAGACATGAGCCTGACGCCTGTACTTTCCTCAAGGAGCGGGATACTGATGTCGTCAAGCTTTTCTTCCGTAGTAATTACATCGTTTATGTAGTCCAGAAATTCAGCCAGGCCTTTGCCCCGGCGATCCGTGTTCCGGGCAATCTCGAAAAAAAGGTCAAAGAGTTCGCCGTAAATCTGGGAGGCTTCCGACCACAGGGTTTCATAGCGATAGCCCTCATCGTACCAGAGTTTGGTCAGTAATTCTGTTACCGGCATGGTACGGGCGGCCTCCGCCAATGCCCGGTACCGCTTTCGGGCCAGGCGGTAGAGTTCCAGGTCCCCGGGAGGGATCGCATCTTCCAGGGCTTCGTCAAAGGGGGCGGCGCTGCCGCTGAGCAGACACACCGACAGGGTGAGGTCGCTCAGCCGCATAAAGGGCGAGCGGATGAGGGCGCCATAGGCGATGCGGTCTTCGGGATACACCAGCAGGCGCAGAAACATAAGGAGATCGTTTACCGGCGCGTCATTAAAAATACCCGCCGGACGTTCGGCGGTAAAAGGGACCCCGAAATTCTTGCATTGCCGTTCCAGGGCGCTTTGATGAGAGTAGGAACGCTGTAGTACCGCGAAGTCGCTGTACCTGCATGGCCGCCACTGTACCCCTTCGGAACTCCGTTCGCGGACCTGGCAGCCGGAATCAACCATTTCCCGTATCCGCTCCGCGATGTACGCGGCTTCAAGCTCATAATCGGCGGGTTCCCGGGAATCATCCCTGGAGAGGCGGCCTTTGTCCAAAAAGCAAAAATGAACCAGCGGGCTTTGCCGGTCTTCCGCGCTGTTTTCTCCCGGAACATTATCCGGAGCATAGACCCTGTAATAGGCGGCTTCAAAACCCGGGAGTTCCCCATTGTCCGGCAGAAATACTGCGCCCTGTTCCATACTGTTTCCGCCTTCCGGGGCAAGGCCGCCGAAGATACGGTTGAAGGCGTTGATGAGACGGGGGGCGGACCGGTAATTACGCGTCAGGTTCAGGACGCCGGTAGTTCCGCCGGTAATTCCGCCGGCTCCAGAGGAACCGGCAGGGGCAAGGGTCCGGGCAAGGCTGCGAAAGACCGAAACATCGGCTCCCCGGAAACGGTAGATCGACTGTTTTTCATCCCCCACGAAAAACATCACGTCTTCCCGCAGTTCTTCAGGAGCCGGAATGCCGGCGGCGTCCCGTTCAAGATTTTCGGATAAGAGGAAGATGAGGTCCCGCTGGAGGCCGTTGTTATCCTGGAATTCGTCAACCATGACGGCCTTGCAGGTCTCTTTGTAGACCCGCCTGATGTCCGGGTGTTCGGACAGGGCGTCTACCGCCAGACGGGCGATGTCATCAAACGTAAGAACTCCCGCTTCCCGTTTCTGTTTGTTAAATTGGCGCTGGAACTCCTCTACCAGGGGAAGCGCTTCCGCAATGATGCGGCTTTGGAGGGCTGTGTTGGCAAAGGATCCCAAATCCCCGTACAATTCCCTCACAGTTTTGATGCTTTCCGTGATTACCGTAAATTCCCGCGAACTCCCTACGTTGAGGTTCATGGATTGCAGGCGGTTGAGCCAGGCGAAATACCCGGCGATGTCCCGCCTGAGCGCGGCGTCGTTACCGGTTTTTTCCAGAAGAGGGGCAATGTCCGGTATGCCGGGCGGCGGGGTTTTAAACAGGCCGTCAAGGGCCGCGTACAGTTTTGCTGTCTTCTTGACGATTCCCTGCAATTCTTCCCGGATAACGGTAATCAGTCCGGCGGTTTCCGCAGTTTTACGGTTCCATTGCATCAATATCTGTTCGTGCTGCCGCTGCATAAAGCGGATCAAGTCAGGAGGGCGGCTTATGGGACTGTACTCCAACACGGTGTCTGCGAAAAGTTCCTTTGCAACGGTTCTAATCTTCCGGTCGGCGATGATGACCTGAAGGGCAGGGTTGTCCCGGTGAGCCAGAACAAAGGGCAGGGCCGCATCCATAGCAAGTTCCCGGACCTTCTGGTTATCGCTTGAGAAATCGGGACTGATCCCGTAACGGGAAGAAGCGGTCCTGGCTACGGCGGCGCAGAAAGAGTCCAGGGTAAGGATACGCGCCTTGTGGAATTCCTCAACCGCTTTCCGCGCTCGTTCGTTGTCACGCTGGGCCGCAAGAAGCGCGTAGATGCGGCTGTACATTTCGTTCACCGCTTTGTTGGTAAAGGTCAGCGTGAGAATCTCATCTGCCGTGTACCCCTTCTCCGTTACGAGCCAGACATACCGGGAAGCCAGGACCTTGGTCTTTCCCGACCCGGCCCCGGCGGTCACCACCGTGTTGTATTCGGCGGCGGCGGCTTTCCTCTGATCAGGATCAAGACCGGCCAGCAGGGTTTCATTTGACATGGCTGCCTCCCCCTGTTTTACTTTCAACAGCAATAGTATTGCCGTTAGTTTTTGTATTCTTTTTGAATGGTTTGGCATTAAGGGCGAAGTTTGTACGGCAGAGGCACCGGTAATCGCATTTCGAACAGGCCGCCAAATCCGTTTCCGGGGGAACAAAGTCCAGGGCGTCAAGAGATTCGGCGAACTTCCGGGTACAGCCGTCAAAGACATCCAGGGTTTCCTGATAGGCCCCGCGGGAGTGGCCCCGTTTTTTCCCCAGAGAACCGATCACGGCGGTAACATCGTGGTTATTGATGCTGAGAAAACAGGCCGTTTCCACCGGAACTCCTGTTTTTGCCTCGTAAAGTTTAACGTACATAGGCATTTGAAAATCCCTGAGGGGCGTATCATCCGCGCCGGTACTTTCGGCTTTTGAAGGAGGCGCGCCGGTTTTATAATCAATGATTACCGGGCTGTCCTCCGGGGACACCGAAACCCGGTCCAAAATGCCGTTGAGCAGTATGCCGTCCTGTTCCAGGTCCAGGGAGAATTCAATATCCGCGGCGGCGTACCCGTCGAAATACTGGGATTCGACTTTGAGGAGCGCCTTGATCCTGCGGGCAATGGCCTTAGCCTGGGAAACCACCAGAGGTACTGCCAGAGGACCCTGAAAAGCGGGATGATTCCGCGCTGCGGCGAAAGTAATTTCTTCTACCCAGGCGTTGTAATCCCCAAGCCGCCCCTGTTTGAAGACCCTGTCTTCGGCGCGTATGCGGATAAAGAGGTCTTTCAATATCTCGTGGTAGAGCAGCCCCAGAGAAGCGTCGTCCATCAGCTGGGCTTCCAGGGCCAGGTTCTTCGCATCAAATATTTTTTGGTACAGCCATTTGGCGGGACAGAAGAAGAAGACATTGAGGTCTGTGGTGGCCGACACCCGTATCAGGCTCCTGCCGCCTTCTTTTTCTTCCGGGATACGCTGTTTTGCGGAAATCCTTGTTTCCAAAAGAGAGGCGGCTGCCGTATTCCGGGGGAAAGGATAGTTCAGGAGAGAGTAGGGTTCCTGTTCTCTAAGATTCAGGACGAGCCGCCAGTTTTCAAACCCTGACTTTTGCGCCGAAAAAAGCCTGGACGGGAATAGGAGATCTGCGCCTTTGGAATAAAAATTCCCTCCCGAAGCCCACCAATCCTTTTCCTGCCGGAAGAGATCCTGAGATGGCATGCCGGCAGTTTTACTGTCAGGTATTTCCGGAGCCTCCGTTTTGGAGGGCGGTTCAAAAAACACACTGTGGGGAATAGCCCAGCCGGAAAAGGTTTGATCCGATGCGCTGATACGCAGCCGGGGCGTAAAGGTTTTCCAGGGGTCCAGATGGTAGAGGCGGAAGAAGCTGCCCGAGACATCGGCGTCTTCCACGGCGATTCCCAGGCGTTTCCGCTTATCCTGGCGCAGGAACTTGAGGGGTTGATAGAGAACGGTTGCGGCATCCTGGGAAGCGTTAAGCACAAAATGGCAGGTAAAGGGGGCTGCCGCCGCAACCCGGTAGGGGAAGATGTTTACCCCGGCTTTCTCCTGAACAGGAACGTATTGTTTTTCCTGAAGAACGCCGAGGAAAAACTGAAAGGGCGAAGGCGGCGTAAGGTCCGGGTACTTTTCTTCTATCTGAATCAGGGCGGAGAGTTCTTCTATGCACCGGGCAAGAACCGCGTCCCCTTCGCCGGTACAGGCGTCCCGGCTCAGAAAACCTGTTGCCCCGGCTCCTGTCTCCCACTTCCCTCGAAAGGCAAAGTAGTATTTTCGTATATCCCTAAAGGTACGGGCGCCGGTCATGGAAGAAAGGACGGTTTTCAGCCCCAGGTAATACTGTCTAAGCCGTTCTTCCCGGCTTGCCGTCCTGAAAGCCTCAGTCCAGACATCTATCTGCTTTCCTTTGTCCCGGTAGGCTGAAACGCAGTTGTTCCGGATACCGAAATTGATGAGGTCCTTGTTAAGCGCCGGCTGGCTCCAGGGCAGCCTTTCGTTCAGCAGCAGGGACTTTAAAGCGGTAAATGAAAAACTGTTCGACACACAGGATCCTGCCAAAGAGAACAGTTTTCCTGTTCCATAATCCCCAAGGGGCCTGCCTGAACGGCGGCGTAAGGGGATGTTGTAGAGGGACAGTTCCCTGAGCAGATAAGGTTCCAGGGATTCAAGGTCCGGTACGCTTACGGCCATATCTTCATAAGGGACGCCTTCATCTTCATGAAGCCTTCTGATTTCCAGAACAGTGGAACGGATTTCCGCACGGGAGGAAGTGAACGCGGCAAGCGGCGGCGGGTCCGGCTTCTCCAGCCGGATGAGGTGTATGACCGGTTCGTCCCTGAGTATCGCCTCGTATTCGGCGAAGTCTTCGATGGCCTCGGGGAAAAAAATATAGTAATGGTGTTCACGATCTTTAAGGGGGGGCCGTTCCCAGGACGGTTCAAACAGCCGCCGTTTTTCCAGAAAAGCGGCGTATTCCTTTTCCAGTACCATGAAATCCCGGTCTTCGTCGTCCTGTTTGTACGCGGCCCCGGCTGCTTCCAGCCTGAGGCCGAACAGCTTGAGGGAGGGGAGCATCCCTGCTATCCGGGGGGCAAAAACCGCGCCGTCCTCCGCGAAGGCCGGTGGAATAAGCGCCCGGAAGGGCAGTCCCGCATCTTCCGTCCCGGCGTTTCCGCGCCGGAGGGCCTCCGCGTTTCTTCCGACCAGGTCTAAGGCGAAAAGTTTCCTCAATATGGCGGAAACCGGCTCCTTGTCCTGCGCCTCCGAACGGATAAGCCCCTCTTTAAAACGGTCCCAGGCCAGGAAGCGGTTCATGGCGATAGAACGGATCCCCGTAAGGCCGCAGATTTTTTGCGCCCATTCCGAAGAGGCCGCTTCAGAGGGAAACACGAACCGGCTCGACTGACGGCGCAGTTCTCCGCTGATCACGGATAAAATAGTATTCATGTCGAGAGGAAGTATAGCATGGGAAATGGGAAAATGCCAGAGTGATGGTTCTAAGGACAGGGCATTGTCATTTGCTTTTCATTCCTCTTGCCCTGGGATTCCAACAATTTTACTGTCATGGCATTCAGCCGGACCTCCAGTCCGCCGGGTCCTGAGATTCCATCTGATAGACCCAGGCGTTACCAGCTTTACGGACCCGTTCCACTACGCCGAGCTTTGTGAGTACGTAGAGAGTTTTCCCCGCTAAATTTAGGCGGATGCGGGCTTTTTCCGCCAGGCTGCGGGTGGTGAACTCCTTTCCGGCGGGGAAAGGGACGAAGGCGCGATAATCTCCCTTTCCGGAGAGGGGCATGGCCCGAAGGAATGCCGAAAGTTCCCGGTCGGCGATGCTGACTCCTTTACGGCGCCAGGAGCCGCAGCCGTCCTGAACCCGTTTTTCCAGGACATCCACCATGACGAGTTCTATGGTCAGACCACAGGTCAGAGGAAGAAGGGGAGCGTAAAGCAGGGCTTTGAAAAGGTCCCATTCGCTCCCCCGGCGGGGACTTTTCCGCAGGCTCACCGTACCGCCGTTCTTTTCCCGCAATTCTATGGTTTTATGGACGATGACGGGATGTATGATCCTCACCGGCCCCTGAAGCGCAAGGGCCTGTATCTTGCGTTTCAGGGGCCCAAAGCTGCCGGTCTGTACTTCTATGATTTCCCCGGAACCGCTTACGGCGTCGCAGACATAGTCCCCCACCGGTTTTTCGGTCTGCCCTTCAGGACCGGCGTAGCGTATTTTCAGGGAACGATGGAGGCTGCTCTCCCGTTCGGTCCCTATGCCCGGCGTCCGCAAAGGCGCGCCAGGGTTAGACGCAAGGCCGGAGGACTTTTGCTTTCCCAGGTTTCATCTCCTATACCAAAGGGAAACAGAATAAAAAAAATCATACATCCGCATAATTTTTTTAGTATACCTGAATTTTGTTTGGAATGCTAGACATAGGGATAAAACCAGGGCGGCAGCATTTATATTTTTTGTGGATATACCTGTGGAAAAATAAAGTAATGCTTGTGGAAAATTAGAAATGCCTGTGGAAAAAAACGGCGGGCTTAGGCTAAATACACAGCAATTTATTCTTGCAGGGCTTTTAAAAAATTTTTCTGATAGTATTGCTGCTGATTTTCTTCACGCCGGCGCCTGTTAGAGAAGAAGGTAAGTCTTTATCGTACAATGATTTATGCGTTATTTGACCTGCACTTGATTATGAAAAAGCCGGCGCATTTTTATTGCATAATGAAACTGTTTTAAATTTCCGGCGGCCTCCGGCATGTATAGTATTTTTTTTATTGTATGCCGCCGTTAGGGGATAAAAACAGCCTAACTTATATATAGTAATATCACTAAAAAAAAAATTTTTCTCTTTGATTTATTATATCCCTTACTTGACTGCCCCATCGTTATTCAGGATAATCATCCTATGGGAATTGGTGGTAAAAAGAGGAGAATGTGCGGAGAAGGTGGTAAAGTTTAGCGGTATTTATACAAATACCTTAGATGACAAAGGCCGGATTAGTATTCCTGTAAATTTCCGGGAGTGTCTTGAGACATCCGTGCTTATCCTTACCAAAGGGCTTGAACATTGCGTTTGGGTCTTGCCGCCTGATTATTGGGAGAAGTTATCTGAAAGGATACTCAACCCCCAATCGTTAGATATGGAGGAGGCCAGTTTGCTGCATTATCGGTTTATTGTTCCCAGGAAGGATGCCGAAATTGATAAGACCGGCCGTATCGCCGTCCCTCAAAGTTTGAGGGATTTTGCCGGGTTAAGCCGGGAATGTTCCATCCTGGGAAAGGGGGATTACATGGAGTTATGGGATGCTGAAGCGTTCAAGGAGTTTGAGGCGGCCAGTGAGAAGGGCTTACGGGCGGCAGTTAAAAAATTCGGATCGTTATAGGCTGGCCTGTAAGTAAGGCTTTTAAGGAAAATTTAAGGTGGAAATTGTTCATGTCCCGGTTTTACCGGAGGAGACAGTAGAGTATCTTGGCCCCCGGCATGAAGGAGAATTTATGGTTGACGCCACCCTTGGGGAGGGGGGTCATGCTCATATATTTTTATCTAGGTTTCCAGACCTTAAAATTATCGGTATTGACGCCGACAGCGCTATACAGGAAGTTGCCCGGGAACGGCTTAGGGAATTCGCCGGACGGATCCAGTACTATTCCGGCTGGGCGCAGGATTTTTTTGCCGGCTTTCCCCGGGACATGAAGCGCCCGGACACTATTCTCATCGATTTAGGGGTGAGTTTTTATCATTACGAGCGGAGCGGACGGGGGTTCAGCTTCAGAAAGGATGAATATCTGGACATGAGGATAGACGCCAGCCGCGGGACCAGCGCAGCCGAACTTTTGACCCGGCTTCCGGAACGGGAACTGGCGGATCTTCTCTATAAAAACGCGGAGGAGCGGTTTTCCCGGCGCATAGCCCGGAACATAGCGGCAGCCCGATCCAGGGGGACCATCACAGGATCCGCAGCCCTGGCGGAAATTGTGGAAAGGTCGGTCCCGCCGTACTGCCGGCGCGGGAAAGCCCATTCGGCGACCAAAACGTTTCAGGCCCTGCGCATAGCCGTTAACGGGGAGCTGGACCGCCTGGGGGAGCTTCTGGAAGGGGCCCTGAAGGTCCTTGCAGTGGGGGGACGGCTTGGGGTGATCACCTTTCATTCCCTTGAGGACAGAATCGTAAAAAATTTCTTCCGGGAAAAGAATAGGGGGGGGTGTACCTCTCCCGGGGAATCGCCGATATGTGAGGGTAATACATGCCGGGTTCTCGAAATATTAACGCGGAAACCGGTTGTTCCTGCCGGTGAAGAAATACGGAATAATCCGGCCTCCCGCAGCGCCAAGCTCCGGGTGGTGGAAAAAATGCTCGATGAGGATGATGGATCATGATCCGAAGAATCGTACTCTATGTCCTTACTCTGACGATCCCCCTGTGCCTGGCTGTTGTTGCCTGGCAGTCCATCAGGTATACCGAACTAACCTGGGAGGTCGAGAGGCTGGAATCCGCCCAGGAAGAGTGGGTGGAAAATAACAAGCGGCTCATTGCGGGGATAGCGGTACTTTCTTCTTCGGAACGTATAGAGAATATTGCAAAGAAAGACCTGGGGTTGGTTAAGAAACAGCCTGAAGAGATTTTGCAGATAAAAATCAAGGGAGATTCGGGAAAGGATGGATAGGGCGTTTCTGATGGAGTATGAGACCCTGGCTCAGGCAATAGGGGGAGAACTCCGCAAGTTTCCCGGCGCAGGACGGGGCTTTGCTTCAGTACACATCGATTCACGGGCGGTCAGGCCCGCATCTCTCTTTGTCGCCCTGCCGGGATCTTCCACCGACGGCCACCGGTTTGTGAACGCGGCGTTTGACGCCGGGGCTGCCTGCGCCATGGTCGCCCGTTCCCGCATGGAGGATCCTTCCCTGGCCCTGGAGGAAAGCGCCCGTAAGGCCGGCGCGTCTCTCCTGGTGGTGGAAGATACCCTTGAGGGGCTCCAGGATGCGGCCAGAGTATACCTGGAAGAATTTCCCGGCCTCTTAAAAATCGGGTGTACCGGCAGCGCGGGTAAATCGACGACCAAAGAGATAGCCGCCGCCATGATAGGCCGGGAAAAATCGGTGGTGATGAACCGGGGAAACCTCAATTCCGAGACCGGGCTTCCCCTGTCGGTGTTCGAGGTCAGGGCGCATCACCAGGTGGGGATCTTCGAAATGGGAACGAACAAACCCGGAGAGATCGCTGCTCTTGCCCGGATACTCAAGCCTCAAATCGCGCTTATCACTATGATCGGGACTGCCCATATCGAATTTTTCGGTACTCGTGAGGCGATACTTGATGAAAAAATGCAAATTTTTTCCTATTTTTCCGGAACCGAAAGGGCTCTGATTTTCGAAGACGATGATTTTCGGGAAACCATAGCCGCTCACGTCCGGGGACAGGTTGTTTTTTATGGCCCTAAAACCCTTGAGGAATTACAAAAAGTAGAAGACCTGGGACTGGAGGGAACCGAAATTACTTGGGAGGGGATTTCGGTTCGTTTCTGTCTGCCGGGCAAGTACAACTTGAGGAATGCTTTGGCCGCGGCGGCTATTGCCCGGGCGGTTCCTGTGAGTGCTCAGGCTGTCCGCGAAGGCCTTGGATCGGTCAAGCCCCTATTCGGCAGGAGCGAGATTCTCCGCGGGCCGGTAACGGTGATTCGGGATTGCTACAACGCCAATCCCGAATCCATGGCCGAGGCCATAGGTTTCTGCGACGGCCTTGACTGGCCGGGCCGCCGGGTATACGTTATCGGCTCTATGTTGGAACTAGGGACGGCCTCCGCCGCGGCCCACAGCAGGATAGGCCGGCTTTTGGCGGCTTCAAAGGCGGACATGGCGTTTCTTTTTGGCCCGGAAACCGGGGCCGCGGCAAACGCCTTGGCAGAAGCCGCAGCAAAAGTTCCGGCAGGGCATAAGATACCTTGCTTTCATACCGATACTATGAGTGAGCTTTCCCGGGCAGTAAAAGCCTATATCCGGCCTGGGGATCTCGTCCTGCTTAAAGGGTCCCGGGGCTGCGCTCTGGAACAGGTGATAGGAACGGATTCCGGCGGTAAGACCGTATCTGCTGCGGCGGTGGAAGGAGAATAATAAGTGTTTTTAGAATTCTTGTATCCTTTAGTCAAATATTTCACCCCCTTTAATGTGTTTCAATACTTGACGTTCAGGGGCGCCTATGCGGCGTTGACGACTCTGCTTATATGTTTTATTTTTGGCCCCCATATCATAGAGGCCCTGAAGAAACTCAAAATAGGCCAGGCGGTTCGGGACGACGGGCCTGCCACCCATCTTGGGAAGGGCGGGACGCCTACTATGGGGGGCCTGTTCATCATCTTTTCAATGGTTATCGCGGTCCTCCTTTGGCAGGACTGGGGCAGCGATGTGGTTTGGCTTACCCTGGGGGCGCTCTTGAGCTTTGGGCTGTTGGGCTTCATCGACGATTTTCTTAAAGTTACCCAGCATAACTCGAAGGGCCTTCCGGTATGGGCGAAGCTTTCCGGGCAGTTTGTCATTGCCCTGGTCATAACCCTGATTCTGTACTTTTCCGGCGGGGAGGAAACTACCCTCCTGTATGTGCCCTTCTTCAAGAACCCCGTGACAGACCTGGGGGCGCTCTGGATACCTTTTGCGGTATTGCTGCTGGTAGGGGAATCCAACGCGGTGAATTTTTCCGACGGCCTTGACGGGCTTGCGGCAGGACTTCTGCTGCTTGTGTTTATCATCCTGTCGGTTCTTGCGTATATATCGGGGCGGGTGGATTATTCCGCTTACCTTGGAATTCCCTATATCGCCGAAGCCGGTGAACTGACGGTGTTCTGCCTCGCGGTGGTGGGGGCCTGCGTGGGCTTTCTTTGGTTTAACGCCCATCCGGCGGAAATTTTTATGGGCGATGTGGGGAGCCTTTCCTTAGGCGGGGTTATCGCCACGATTTCTCTTATCCTCAAGAAAGAAATACTGGTTTTAATCATAGGCGGAGTTTTTGTGCTGGAAGTTGCCTCGGTCGTCATACAAGTGGCGAGTTATAAACTCAGGAAAAAAAGGGTTTTTAAAATGGCGCCTCTCCATCATCATTTTGAATTATCCGGCTGGGCGGAAACACAGGTTGTTACCCGTTTCTGGATTCTGGGCGGGCTTTTTGCTATTATAGCTCTGTCAACATTAAAGACTCAATAGGGGGGGGGGAGCATGACTGACCGGTTGAATATGGAAAAACCCGGACGAAGATTTTATTCCGATCCGGTATTCATTGCCTGTACCTTCCTCCTGATGGGGGTAGGGCTTGTAACCCTGTATTCGTCTTCTTTTGCCTTTGCAAACCGTTTTTTTGGCAACGGGTATTATTTTATCAGCCGCCAGCTTCGTTTGGGAATTGCAGGGGCCGCTCTTTTTATCGCGGCAGCTTTTGTCCCCATGGATTTTTTACGGAAAATAATTTTTCCCCTGGTGCTGGGCAGTATGCTGCTTTGTATATTGACTATTATCCCTGGAATAGGGGTTGCTAAGAATGGGGCCTCCCGGTGGATCAGCATAAATAATTCCTCCTACCAGCCTTCGGAACTGGTAAAGCTGGTACTGCCTCTGTACCTTGCCCACATCTTCGACAAGAAGCAGGTGCAGATCGTTCCCTTTGCCCGGGGAGTGCTGCCCCCGGCGATAATAACATCGTTATTTTTCCTGCTTATTTATTCCCAGAACAATTTTTCTACCGCCTTTTTTATCGCCGTTAACGGGCTTTTCATCTTTTTTATGGCCGGGGTCAAGCTCCGTTATTTTTTTGGCGCCGCAATGATTCTGTTCCCTATCTCGACGCTCCTGATACTGAGCAAGGAACACCGTCTTAGGCGCTTTATCAGTTACATCCGGCCCGATTGGGAGCCTTTAGGCGCCGGATACCAGGTCCGGTCGTCCCTTCTGACCATAGGTTCAGGAGGGGTCTGGGGAAAAGGAATAGGCCAGGGTACGATGAAAATAGCAAGCGTGCCGGAAATTCAGTCTGACTTTATCTTCGCTTCCTTTGCGGAAGAATTCGGCTTTTTTGGCATACTGCTTTTCTTCATAGTCTTTTTTATCTTCGCCTTCCGGGGATACCGGGCTGCGCTGCGGTCAAAAGATACTTTCAGGCGTCTTTTAGCCTTCGGCCTTGTAACCATGATCTGTTCCCAGGTTCTCGCCAATATTGCCGTGGTTTCAGGGGCGCTGCCTGCCACGGGAATTCCGCTGCCGTTTTTTTCCGCCGGAGGATCTTCTCTGGCCACAACCCTCGTCATGGCCGGCTTAATCACCAATGTGTCCCGGCTGGAAGAGAATCGGAGGTGACCTTTGGCGATTGAATATATCCTGTCGGACAAGAAGGTTCCTCCCAAAACCGAGACCGGTTCGGTCCTGGATAAACGGCTTAAACGGGTCCTGCTGATAGTTGCCGGTATCCTGGGGGCGGAGCTTGTCTGGCTCTTCGGAATAACGCCGCTTCTTCCCCTGTCGGTGGTTGACGTGTCAGGTATTTCCGGCTTTGACAAGGCGATCCTTCTGGCCCAGGGGGGGATAAACTCCCGCTCTTCCTTTGTGACGGTGAATGCAGGAGATGTCCGGAAAAGGCTTGAAGCTTTCTATCTTGTAGAATCCGCAGAGGTCATTAAACAGTACCCTGATACGCTGCGAATCCTGCTTGAGCCGAGAAAGATTACCGCCATGACTCTGACAAAAATAGACGGCAAGACATGCCCGGTATATTTTGACCGCTTCGGGGTGATTGTTAAGATAGGAAACAGCGCCGGGTTTTCCACGCTTCCCTCGTCAATACCCCTTATTTCCGGTTTTATTTTTTCGGAACCCGCCTTGGGGACCCGGCTTCCCGGGATGTTTGAGCCCTTTCTTTCTTCGCTTGCCCGGATAAACGCAGCGTCCCCGGAGCTATTGACAGCGGTTTCGGAAATCCGTATAAACAGAAAAGCCTTTGATGGATTTGATTTGATTCTCTATCCGGTACACAGTTCGATACGGTTCCGGGTGGATGCTGATTTGGACGAGGATACGCTTAGGCACATGATCCTGATGATCGATGTTTTGGGAGCCGCCGAGGGCGTACAGGCCGAAGATATTGATCTGCGGACCGGTACCGCCTCTTATGGGGATAAGGAGGCCTTTTCTGGCTAACGATGATTTGGTTGTCGGCCTTGATATAGGTTCGACAAAAGTCTGCGCTGTTATTGGTGAGCGCACTGAAAATGGAACTCTTGAAATAACCGGCGTAGGGACGAGTCCGTGTTCGGGTCTTAGGAGAGGGGCGGTGGTAAACATCGAAGCCACTCTGAGATCGGTGGCGGCTGCCGTTGAAGCCGCGGAAATGATGAGCGGCCAGGAGGTCCATTCCTGCTGGACCGGCATAGGCGGAAATCATATTGACGGGATCAATTCCCGGGGAGTTGTGGCGGTAACCGGCAAGAACCGGGAAACCCGGGAAATAGGGAAGGACGATCTCAGCCGCGTCCTTGAGGCGGCCCGGGCGGTGGTTATCCCTATGGACAGGCAGGTGCTGGAGGTTATCCCCCAGTCCTACATTGTAGACGATCAGAAATTCATACGGGATCCCCTGGATATGATAGGCGTGCGCCTTGAGGCTGAGGTGCATATCATCACCTGTCCGGTCACTTCCGCCCAGAATCTCATTAAGTGCGTTAACCGCGCCGGATTCAAGGTTAACGATCTCATCCTCCAGTCCCTGGCCGCAGGCCGGGCGGTTTTGACTGAAGAGGAAAAGGAACTGGGGTGCGCCTTGATAGACCTGGGCGGGGGTACCACGGATGTACTCGTGTATTCCCAGGGAACGCCCTTTTCCACCACTGCCGTTCCTGTGGGCGGATCGCGGGTTACCAGCGATATTGCGGAGGTCATTCACCTGTCGTTTGAAACGGCGGAGCGGATCAAACTTGACGCCGGGTGCTGCTGGGGAGAGCTTCTGGAAGGGGACGACGACATCATCGTTCCGGGCGTTGGGGGCCGTCCGCCCCTGCCCATTCCCAGGGCCCACGTCATGCATATTATCTCGTCGCGGATGGAAGAGATTTTTATCCTGATAAAGCAAAAACTGGACGAGCTTCCCTTGATCCGGCCTTTGGGGGGCGGTATAGTTTTGACAGGCGGAGGCGCTCAGCTTTTGGGGGCTGCGGAATTGGCTTCCCATGTATTCAGGATACCTGTGAGAGCCGGCATTCCCCTGCCTAATTCTTTGGGCGGGCTTGTAGATGAATACCGCAGCCCGGTCTACGCCGCCGCGGTTGGGTTGGTGCTTGAGGGGAACGAAAGGGAAGGCGGGAATGTTTCCGAAAGGGGAGGGACATCCCATCCCCAGGAAAAAGGCCAGCCGTCGCTTTTCGACCGGTTGGGCGATTGGCTTAAAAAAGAATTTTTTTAATAATTTAAACCATACGATTTTGGGGGGGGATTATGAACAATATCCAGGTATTTGACGAAATAGCATCGGAATCGAATCCGACTATCATCAAGGTTATTGGGGCTGGCGGCGGCGGCTCGAACGCGGTCAACCGGATGATTGAATGCGGGGTGCAGCAGGTACAGTTTATCGCGGCTAATACGGACGTGCAGGCGCTGAATAAATGCAAGGCTCCGATTAAGCTGCCTATAGGTTCCAGGCTTACCGCCGGACTCGGCGCGGGGGGCAAGCCTGAAATCGGTGAGATGGCCGCCCAGGAAGACAGGGACATGCTGGCCAACGCCCTTAAAGGGGCGCGGATGGTGTTTATCACCGCCGGCATGGGAGGCGGGACGGGGACAGGTTCCGCGCCGGTAATCGCCCAGATAGCCAAGGAGGGGGGCGCCTTAACCGTAGGGGTAGTGACTAAACCTTTCGCCTTTGAAGGGCGGTACAAAATGCAGCTCGCCGAAGACGGGATCGCCAAGCTGAGAAGCGCGGTGGATACCCTCATTGTCATTCCCAATCAGCATTTGATGCGCGTAGTCGATAAAAAAACCCCCATCAAGGAAGCTTTCAGGCTGGCCGACGATGTGCTCCGCCAGGGAGTGCAGGGTATTTCGGAACTCATTACTAATCTGGGGGACATGAACCTTGATTTTGCCGATGTGGAAACCACGATGAAGGATCAAGGCGACGCGCTGATGGGAATAGGCATCGGTTCCGGCGACGGCCGGGCCGAGCAAGCGGCCTCAAATGCGATTGGAAACCCCCTCCTGGAAGACAATTCCATTGAAGGGGCCAAGCATATCCTGGTCAATGTTTCCGGCAGCGAAGACATATCCCTCCTGGAATACGAATCGGTGGTGAATTACATCACCCAGAAGGCCGATCCCGACGCCCATATCATCATCGGCCAGACAGTGGACGAACCCCTGGGGGACAAACTACAGGTAACGGTTATCGCTACGGGCTTTAAAAACCGGATGCTTGCGAATCAGGAGCAGGATCAGTCGAAGGAAACGGGAAAGGCCGGGAAAGGTGATTTCATAGACTATGGGGAGTTCACGTCCATTACGACCGGACGAGCCAGGGGAACTTCCGAATACGCAGGTTACCAGGCTGACGACATCGAAGTGCCGACCCTCTACCGGCGGGATCGGAAATACAACAAGGAAAGGGACGCTGACAAATTCGGTTCCGCCGGAAAAGGCGTTTAGTTTGGCAGGGAAACGGACCGTGTTGGATCACTACTATTCCTACCTTGTTTCGGTGGAACGCCGGGCCCGGTTGACCGTGGAGACCTATCGCTTTGAAATGGGTTTCTTTCTGGATTGGCTTAAAACCCAGGGGCTTACGCCGGAACAGGTGGATTCAAACGATCTGATCCGGTACATAGATTTACGCCGGAACCGGGATGGGATTGATATGCGGTCTGTAGGAAAGGCGGTTTCTGTACTCCGCTCTTTTTTTCGTTTTATGGTGACGGAAAGGCTGCGGACCGATAATCCTGCCGAACTTCTGGAAGGTCCCCGGAGAACCCTGCGCCTTCCCTCCGTACATCCCCGGGAACTCATTGATGAGATGTTGAATTCCGTGGATACCGGTACTCCCACAGGGCTTAGGGATCGGGCGATTTTTGAATTTATTTATTCCTCAGGCATCCGGGTATCGGAAGCGGTTGCCCTGAACCTGGAAGACATCTTTTTTTCCGAAGGCATAGCCAGGGTAGTGGGCAAAGGAAGCAAGGAACGCCTGGTAGTTTTCGGCGCCGAGGCTGAGGCGTGGCTCAAACGGTATGTTGAAGAGGCCAGGCCCGCATTGGCAGGGAGCAGGCGGAGTGACGCCCTTTTTATCGGCAGGACAGGAAAACGGCTTTCCCGAAAAGGAATATGGAAGAATTATGCCGGCATCACCGCGCAGATCGGCATGAGTTCCCGGCTTCACAGCCTGCGCCACAGTTTTGCTACAGAGATGCTTTCGGGAGGCGCGGATCTCAGGTCGGTCCAGGAACTGTTGGGCCATGCGGATCTGGCCACCACGCAGATCTATACCCATGTGGATAATTCGATGCTCAGGGAAAACCACCGGCGGTATTTGCCTAAACTCCGGTCTTACTCCTCCTCTGGTTGAAAGGCGGGATGCGATGAAAATTAGGAGAGAGACTGTTATCGGCCTTGCGGTGCTGGTGATCTTTGCCGCAGGGCTGACATTTTTTTTGAATGTCCGGAAAAGCTGGGTCCGGAACGATACGGCTTTACGGATTGCGGAGATTTCAGGCCGGGGCGGGCCTCCCGAAACTATCGAGGGGCTCAGAAATGCCCTGGCCCTCTATGAAAAGCGAATCGAAGCCCATGTCCGGGACGCCGCCCAGACCGGGGTGTACTGGAAGATACTGGCTATCCGGCTTCAAGACCGGGGGCTTCATCTGGAAGCCCTGGAAGCCCTGGAGCAGGCCATGAAGTACAACGCCGAAGACCCAAGCCTGCGCTATCTTGCGGGGATCTCCGCCGCCAGGGTAGCTAAGGGAACGGCGGATATGATCGGCGGGGATCAGCGCGGCAGGTATTACGCCCTTTCGGAATCAGCGTTTCTTACGGCCATCGGCCTTGATGAAACCTATAGCCGGCCCCGGTATGCCCTGGGGGTACTATATACCTTCGATCTTGACCGGCCCGAAGATGCCATTCCTCATCTGCTCCGGTTCCTGGAACTCACGATCAACGATGTGGACGGGATGTTTGTTCTTGCCCGGGCCTATTACATGACCTCCCAATACCGGGAGGCCCTGGAACTTTACGATCGTATTCTTAAAATCGTCAAAGATTCTGATAAGAAAAAGGAAGCGGAACGGAACAAACAACATATAATGGAAGTATACTATGGATAGCCGCCGGGGTCTTTTGGATTTAATCATCCGGCAAATCCCCGGATATTCAAGTCCTGCCCGGATCCGGCTATGCAGAGAATTTGACCGGGAAGAAGACTTAACCAGGCTTGGCAAAGGAGATATAGCTCAAATTCTGGGGACGCCCCACCGGGATTTTCCCTGGACTATGGATGCTTTGAGGATACAGGCCGAAAAAGACGCCGCAGCGGCCCGGCAGCGGGGGATACATTGGGCGTCTTACGCAGAGGGCGCCTATCCGCCTCTGCTTAGGGAGCTCTACGATCCTCCGGTGGTGTTTTTTTATCGTGGCGCTCTTCCGGACCCGGAAAAACCCCTGGCGGCGGTGGTGGGAACCCGCCGGTCTTCGGGGTACGCGGCGGCCCAGGCCTATGACATAGCCAGAACTTTGGGCTATAACGGCGTTCCGGTGGTGTCGGGGCTTGCTCTGGGCATAGACGCTATGGCTCACCGGGGGAATCTGGCCGGAGGCGGGAAAACCCTGGCGGTTCTGGGATCGGGGCCGGACATGGTGTTTCCGGCCTCAAACCGGGGAATAGCCCGGGCGATCCTTGAAAACGGCGGGGCCTTGGTAAGCGAATATCCCCCCGGAACCGCTCCGGCGAAATGGCATTTTCCCGCCCGGAACCGGATCATTGCCGCCCTGGCCCGGGGCGTTCTTATCGTGGAAGCGCCGGCCTTGTCGGGAGCCCTTATCACCGCCCGATTCGCCCTGGAACAGGGCAGGGACCTTTGGGTGGCATCCGCAGGGATTTCTTCGCCTCGGGGGGAAGGATGCCGCAGCCTTGCCGCAGACGGGGGACGGATTATCAGGAGGGGGGAAGAGATCCTTGCCGAATGGGGCATTGAAATAAGCGGGAAAAACGTGGATAGTATCCTTTCAGGCGGATCCGCCCTGGCCTCGTCTTTGGCGCGTTCCCTGAATACACGGTTATGAGAGAAACAGGCATGGCGGCAAAAACGAAGACGGGCGAGAAGAAAGAAGCCGGCAGGAAAAAGGCGGCGAAAAATCAGGATAAAAAAACTCTCGTCATTGTGGAATCCCCCCACAAAGCGGAAACCATAGAGAAATATCTGGGGCCTTCATTTAAGGTAAAGGCCTGTAAAGGCCATTTAATCGATCTTCCTAAATCCCGGATGGCCGTTGATGTGGAGCATGATTTTGAGCCTGAGTATATCACCGTCAGGGGCAGGGCCAAACTCCTTAAAGAGCTTCAGGGAGACGCCAGGAAAGCGGAGGCCGTACTCCTGGCCAGCGACCCGGATAGGGAAGGGGAGGCCATAGCCTGGCACCTTAAAAACGCCATTATGGCCAAGGCGGATAAGGTTTCCATTCAGCGGGTCAGTTTTGACGAGGTAACTCCCAATGCCGTCAAGGAAGCCCTGGCGAAACCCAGGCGCATAGACGAATCCATGGTAAACGCCCAGAAAGCCCGGCGGATTTTGGACCGCCTGGTGGGATATAATCTTTCTCCCCTGCTCTGGAAGAAGGTGAAGAACGGTCTTTCCGCCGGACGGGTACAATCCGTGGCCCTGCGCCTTATCTGCGAACGGGAACAGGAAGTTGAAGCCTTTATTCCCGAAGAGTACTGGACTCTTGACGCGGACTTCCGGGTGGGGCGTTCCCTGTTTACCGCCCAGCTTGTGTCCTGGCAGGGGAACAAGCCGGACCTCAAGAACGAGGCGGCGGTAAACGTCATTAAGGAGCAGGTTTCAAAGGCCGACTGCATAGTTTCGGATATTAGGGAAACCGAAAAGTCCATCAAACCCAAGCCGCCCTTTACCACCTCCCAGCTCCAGCAGACCGCCGCCAACCGCCTGGGTTTTACCGGCAGGAAAACCATGCAGATTGCCCAGCAGCTCTACGAGGGAGTGAACATAGGCAGTTCCCGGGTGGGCCTCATTACCTATATGCGTACCGATTCCGTCAGAATTTCACCGGTCGCTGTGGGGGAGGTCCGTAACTGGATAGGGGAGAAGTTTCCCCAGGACCTCCCGGAGAAGGCCCTGGAATACTCGGTGGGAAAGAAAGCCCAGGACGCCCATGAGTGTATACGTCCTACCTATGTAATCTACACCCCCGAGGAGATGAAAGATCATCTCTCCAAGGATCAGCTCAAACTCTATTCGATCATCTGGGAACGGTTTGTATCGAGCCAGATGAAAAACGTCAGGACAAAGACCCTGAGCGCCGATATAAAGGCGGGGGAGGGGATCTTCCGCATCGCCGGGACCAAGATCATCGACAAGGGATTCTATAAGGTAATGAAACACCTGGTTGCCAAAGAGGAAAAGGGTAATCCCTATCCTGATTTGAAAATCGGGGATCGCATTAAAGTAGAAAACTTCCATTCCGAGCAGCATTTTACCCGCGGCCCTTCCCGGTACACCGACGCTACCATCATCGAAACCCTGGAAGAAAAAGGCATAGGCCGGCCTTCCACCTATGCCCCCATTATCTCGGTCCTTCAGGATCGCTACTACATAACCCGGTCCAGTAAGCAGCTTATCCCTACCGTCCTGGGAAAGCTGATCAACAAAATGCTGGTGGAATACTTCCCCAATGTAATAGATGTGGACTTTACCGCTTCCATAGAAACCAGGCTGGACGAGGTTGCCAAAGACGAGGTTAACTGGCTGGAAATAATCCGCGATTTTTACGATCCCTTTAAGGATAGGCTGGACGAGGTGGGAAAGACCCTTGAATCCTACAAGGGGTCCCTGGATGAAAAAACAGATCATGTATGCGAAAAGTGCGGCAGGCACATGGTCAAGAAACTTGGCCGTTTCGGGTACTTTCTTGCCTGCTCCGGGTTTCCCGAGTGCCGGAACACCAAGTCCATTCCCCTGGCTAAATGTCCAAAATGCGGCGGGGACATCGTGGCCCGGAAGACCCGGGGCAGGGGAAAGGAATTCTATGGCTGTACCAACTATCCCGATTGCGATTTTATCAGCCATTTTAAGCCTACCAGCATCCAGTGTCCCCAATGCGGGCAGTTTTTGGTGGAAAAATACGATAAGAAGAACGGGTCCCACAAAGCCTGTATAAATCCGGAATGTGATTATCTCCATTCCGAAGACGGGGAAGAAGGGGAACCCAAGGGCGGTTTTGATGAAGCATAATGTGAATGTCCCGGCGGTGCGGCCAGGACAGCGGCCTGCCGTGCGCACGGACATTCAAACTGTAAAAATACGGGAGTATCTTGCCTACCTCCGTTCCGTGCGGGGCGTTTCGGCAGAAACGATGCGGGCCTATACGCAGGACCTCTCCCGTTTTGAGGATTACTGCGTGAATCACAACATAGACCCCGTGAATGCGGAAATCGGCGATGTACGGGGTTTTATAGGCGAAGCGAGTTTCCAGGGGAATGCGGCGGTCAGCATTAACCGGGCTCTTTCTTCTATCCGGGGATTTTACCGGTGGCTTATACGGATGAACATCCGAATCGACGATCCCTCTGCGGCCCTGCGGAATCTCAAGATTCCCTATTCTCTGCCGGTTTTTCTGTGGGAAAAAGAAATGGCGGAATTTGCGGAACTCCCGGAAGAAAAGAAGATACTCTGGCCGCCCCGGGACAAGGCGATGATCCTCATCATGTATTCCGCGGGCCTGCGTATTTCAGAAGCCGCTTTTCTTTCCCTGAACGCTCTGGAACGGGATTTACGCGGCGCCCGCGTAATAGGAAAAGGGAACAAGGAACGCTGCGTTTTTTTTTCCGAAGACGCGCGGAAATCCCTGGGGGACTGGATTCTTGTACGGCGGGGCTGTATCCCTGCGGAGCATCCCACAGACCGTCTTTTTATCAACCGGCGGGGCAGGCCCATTTCCACAGGCGGTTTGCGGTGGATTATCTCCAGATATGCGGAGCAGTCGGGGCTGCATAAAAACGTGCATCCCCACGCCCTTAGGCATACCTTTGCCACCCACCTGATGAATTCGGGATGCGATGTACGGGTAGTGCAGGAACTCCTGGGCCACGCCAGTCTTTCTACCACCCAGCGGTATACCCACGTGGATATCGAAGGGCTTAAACGGATTTACTCGGAGGCCCATCCCCATGGGTCGCGGGATTAGCGGTAAGGCGGATTATCATGAATGGCAGCACATTATGCGATAAGGATATAACATGAAGAGACAAGGCAGAGACAACAGTGTTTATAGCCGGACGGACGACGGACGCCCCGTCATCCGTTCTACAACAGTAATAGCGGTACGCCGGGAGGGCAAAGTCGCTATGGGCGGCGATGGGCAGGTAACCTTTGGAGAAACGGTGATGAAGAACAACGCCCGTAAGGTGAGGCGTCTTTTAGACGGCAAGGTACTCTGCGGCTTTGCCGGCGCGACTGCCGACGCCTTTACCCTCTTTGACCGTTTTGAGGGGAAACTCAAGGAATACTCCGGGGATCTTACCAGGGCGGCGGTAGAGCTGGCCCAGGAATGGCGTACCGACCGTAACCTGAGACGCCTTGAAGCCATGCTTCTCGTGGCGGACAAAAGCAAGACCCTGCTTATTTCCGGCACTGGGGATGTGATAGAACCGGCTGACGACGCCCTGGCCATAGGTTCCGGGGGCAACTACGCCTATGCGGCGGCCCTGGCGTACCTGGACGGCAGCGACCTGACGGCGAAGGAAATCGCCGAACGGAGCCTGCGTATAGCGGGCAGCATCTGTATTTATACCAACAATCAGATCACCTTGGAGGAACTTTAATGATAAGCGAAAAAAAGAACGAGTTGAATTTGGATCGTCTGACTCCCCGGGAGATCGTTTTGGAGCTGGATAAGTACATCGTTGGACAAAAGAAAGCAAAACGGGCAGTGGCCGTAGCCCTGCGGAACAGGATACGCAGACTGAAGCTCGATCCGGAACTCAGGGAAGACATAGCCCCCAAGAACATCCTCATGATAGGGCCCACGGGGGTCGGCAAGACCGAGATAGCCCGGCGGCTTGCGAAACTGGCGGGTTCTCCCTTCATCAAAGTGGAGGCCACGAAGTACACCGAAGTCGGCTATGTGGGCCGGGATGTGGAATCCATGATCCGGGATCTCATGGCGGCGGGCGTTCAAATGGTAAAACAGGAGATGCAGGAATCCGTCACCGTGGAAGCCAGGAAGCGGGCTGAGGAAGCCCTGCTCGATCTGCTGCTTCCGGGAACGGGGAAAAAACCTAAGGGAGAAGGTAAACAGGGCGCCGCGCCTATGGTACGGCCTATGGGAATCTACTCCATTAACCCGGGTAATGACGGGGGGCCCGGCCCTGCCCTCATGGGGGCGGCCATACAGGTGGGTATCCCGGTCAGGCGGAACAAGGGTGAAGACGCCGAGGAAGCTGCGGGGACTGCGGATAATTTTGCCCGGGAAGCGGAAGCCGAAGAAGCGGCTAACGACAGGAAAGAGGGTAAGGACGACAATCCCCTGAGGGGAAAATTCAGGGTTCTGCTGCAGGAAGGGAAACTTGAAGACCGTATGGTGGAAATCACCGTAAGCCAGACCCCTCAGTTTCCCTCTATTGAGATGATGGGCGGCGGCCTGGAAGAGCTGGAATCGAGCCTTTCCGGGATAGCCGGGTTCTTTGGGGGCAACAAGAAAAAGAAGCTCGTTTCCGTGAGCCGCGCCCGGGAAATCCTCATCGCCGAGGAGACGGAAAAGCTCATAGACCGGGACCGGGTGAGCGATGAGGCCCGGCAGCGGGTGGAAGAGACGGGTATAGTCTTCATCGACGAGATAGACAAGATAGCGGTCAAGGGCGACCGGGGCGGCGGTCCCGATGTGTCCCGGGAAGGGGTGCAGCGGGATATACTCCCCATCGTGGAGGGGGCTACCGTCACCACCAAGTGGGGGCCGGTTAATACGGACCATATCCTCTTTATCGCCGCCGGGGCTTTCAATGTGAGCAAACCTTCGGACTTGATCCCCGAACTCCAGGGCCGTTTCCCCCTGCGGGTGGAACTGGAATCCCTGGGCAAAGAGGAATTCCTCAGGATACTCACGGAGCCCAAAAATGCTCTTACCAAACAGTACATCGGGCTTTTAGCCACCGAGGAAGTGGAAATTGAGTTTACGCCGGACGCGATAGAACGTCTGGCGACTCTGGCTGCGGAGGTGAATTCCAAACTTGAGAACATAGGCGCCCGCAGGCTGCATACCATCATGGAAGCCCTGCTGGAGAACCTCTCCTTTGAGGCGCCGGACATAAGCCCGGTCAAAATTCCCATTACCGAGGCCTATGTCAACGACCGGCTCACCGATTTGGTGACCGATCAGGATTTGGGGAGGTATATTTTATGACAATTATCGAGGACGTTCCCTTAATTTACGATTTAAATATACCGATACTCAAAAAGAATCCAAGTCTGTTTCAAATCTAACATTTTGAAACAGCTTCATATATGAATTAAAAGAGAGGCGGGAACCGAATGGGTGTGAATACCTTTGCCAAAACCGTTGACTTGCTGCACCGGGCCATGGATGCGAGCCTTATCAGGCGGAGCGTCATCGCCAATAACCTGGCGAATGCGCAAGTGCCTAATTTCAAACGGTCGGAAGTAAATTTTGAGAGCGAGTTGAAGAGAGCCCTGGATACGGAAAAACAGAGGCCGCCCCTGGAATTGAAACTGACCGATTCCCGGCACATCCCCAACTGGAGGGAACGGGATTACCGGGATGTAGAACCCCGGCGGGTGTTGGATTATATTAGTACCTCCCGGAACAATGGGAACAATGTTGACGCGGAACAGGAAGTCATGCTGGCATTGGAAAATCAGATGATGTATAGCCTCATGGCCCAGAGCCAGGCTTTTGAGTTCGCCCAGGTAGAATTAGCGTTGAGATAGGAGTAAAATATGGGGCTTTTCAGTTCGATTAACATAGCGGCTTCCGGAATGAGCGCCGAGCGGTTTCGCACGGACGTGATCGCCGACAACATGGCCAACGCTTCTACCACCCGTACCGCCGAGGGCGGTCCCTTTCGGAGGAGCCGGGTGGTTCTGCGGCCCAGGGTGGAAGAACCCTACTGGCGTTCTCCCTTTCTGCCCAAAATGCTGGACAACGGAGTTGGCAAGGGCGTACAGGTCGCGGAAGTGCAGAAAGACTATACGGCGGAACTCCGGCTGGTGTACGATCCCACTCATCCGGACGCCATCAGGACCGGCCCCAGGGCGGGGTATGTGGAGATGCCCAACGTGGACATCGTGACCGAAATGGTGGACATGATCGCCGCGTCCAGGGCGTATGAAGCCAATGCGTCCATCATAGACGGCTCCAAGGCCATGTTCCTCAAGGCCCTGGAAATAGGCGGGAGGTAGTAACAAATGACGGTTTACCGGCCTGAACTGGTACAGGGTGATCTGGTTCCCATGAAAATCACCCATCCGAAACATTTGGTCCCAAAAGACGGGCCCTATACTGTTGGGGGCGACTTTGCCCGGGGCAGGGGAGGGGCGGTTTCGGAACTGGGAAACAAGATCGGCGCCGAATCGGTACTCCGTTCCGGCAAATTCGAAGATGTCATGCTTAGGGCATTGGATACAGTCAGCGCGGAAACACAGTTCGCCGACAACCTTATTCAGCAGGCTATTGTCGATCCTGAATCCGTCGACAGCCATGATATTACTATAGCTCAGGCTAAGGCAAGTATGTCCTTCAATATCACGAGGACCGTATTGAACCGTATAGTCCAGGGATGGAGAGATATAATAAATACACGGTAATGGGCTTGTTCGGCAGTCCGGTTGATTGTCCCGCAGGTCCGGTAATTTTTCGCCATTGGTTGGCAGAATGGCGGTATTTTCAGTGGAATTTGTATGGAAACCGGGGTTTCCGAACAACGCTAATTAATGACTGGCGCGGAAATTATCTTTACTCGTTGCCGGTTTTTCACGTTCTTCTGGGGAGGGGAATATGAACGAATTTTTAAAAAGACTGTTCGGACAAATCACGGGCCTCTGGGGGAAGTGGTCTATAGTCCAGAAGATCGTCCTCTTTGCTGTCGTAGTCATCGCCATAGGCGGCATCGCTTCTTTGGTGGCTGTTTCCTCAGCGCCAAGTATGGCGCCGGTCATCGATGCGCCTGTTCGGGACGAGGCGGCCCGGGATCGTATCATTACCCGGATTAACCAGGAGGGCGTCAGGACTTCGATATCCCCGGCGGGGATCATCATGGTAAACGATGAAAATACCGCCCGGCGTATGCGGGCCATCCTGATCCGGGAAGATATGATTCCTTCGGGAACCGATCCCTGGGAAATATTTGACCGGGACCGGTGGACCATCACCGACTTTGAACGGAAAGTGAATGTACGCAGGGCCATTACCAGGATGGTGACGGACCACATCAAGGCCCTGGACGATGTGGACGATGCCAGCGTTATCATAAATAGTCCCGAAAAGACGCTGTTCCTTTCGGATCAGGAGCCGGTAAGCGCCAGTGTGATTCTTACTCCAAAGCCGGGCAGCGACATTACCCAAAACCGGAAGAAGATTGAAGGTATCCAGAAGATCCTCAAATTCGCGGTGGAGGGCCTGACGGACGACAATATCGGCATCACCGATCAGAACGGGCTGGTGTTAAACGATTTCAAGGGCCTTACCGACTGGGATCGCCTCAGCCGCATCGAGCGGGAAGCCCAGATTGTACGGGACCTGGAAACTCAGTACCGGAAAGACATCCTGAAATCCCTACAGAAGATTTTTACCGCCGACCGGGTGCGGGATCTCAATATCAAGATCGATATGGATATGTCCAAGAAGGCGGTGGATACGGAAGAATATTTCCCCATCACCCTGAAGGAACGGACCCCGGGACTTGCCTACGACGATTCTCAATTTGCCGAATCCGTTACTATTTCCCAGTCTACTTCCAATACCGCCTGGAAGGGGACGGGCTTTAACCCCGAAGGTCCTCCGGGGGTGGAAGGGCAGACCACTCCGGCCTTTAGGGATATGTCCAATCTCTACGGCGAGGTGACCCAGACTACCAACACCCACAACGAAGCGATCAACAACCGCAAAATTCAGGAGGACAAAAGTCCTACGATAGACCGGGTGACCGTGTCGGTGAATATAGACGGCAACTGGAAATGGAAGTACGATGAGGCCACGAAGAAGCCTCTGCTTCAACCTGACGGGTCCATAGAAAGGGAATATACCCCCGTACCGCCGGAAGACCTTGCCGCTGCCCAGGCGCTGATCCGGGATGCCATTGGTTTCAGCGCTGGCCGGGGGGATTCGGTGACAGTGCAGAACATACGGTTTGACCGGACCCAGGAATTCGGCGAAGAAGACGCCGCCTATTTCCGGCAGCAGCAAATGCAGCAAACCGTATTGATCTTCCTCCTCGGGATAGCGGTATTGTTGGCAGGTTTTGTGGTATTCCGTCTGATTTCCCGGGAAATAGAAAGGCGGCGGCGGCTTAGGGAAGAAGAACTTTCCCGGCAGCAGGAGGCCATGCGCGCAAGCGCCCTTTTGGAAGCGGAGAATGAAGGAGTGGAAGTTTCTATGTCGGTGGAAGAAAGGCGGCGGATGGAACTTCAGGAGAATGCCATCAATATGGCGAAAGAACATCCTGAAGATGTGGCTCAACTTATCAGAACGTGGCTGATGGAGGAATAGAAGATGGCCCAGGCAAGCGCTGCTTCCCCGGCTTCGGGAGCTCCTCCATCCAGGAAGAAAGGCGCGAAGGAATTAACAGGCCGGCAGAAGGCCGCAATCTTTCTTGTGAGCGTCGGTTCGGATATTTCTTCGGAGATATTCAAGTACCTCAGGGAAGACGAGATAGAAACCCTTACTTTTGAAATCGCCCGGCTTGAGACTGTGGAACCAGAGCAGAAAGAGACGATACTCCAGGAGTTCCAGGAACTCATGATGGCCAACCAGTTCATCACTATGGGCGGTATCGACTATGCCCGGGAACTCCTGGAAAAAGCCATGGGAAGCCAGAAGGCTATAGACGTCATCAACCGGCTTACCTCAAGCCTCCAGGTGCGGCCTTTTGACTTCATACGCCGTACTGATCCCGCTCATCTTCTCAACTTTATTCAGCAGGAACATCCCCAGACCATAGCCCTTATTCTTGCGTACCTTGAGCCGAACAAGGCTTCTATCATCCTGCAAAACCTCCCCCATGAAGTTCAGAGCGATGTGGCCCGGCGTATTGCCACCATGGACCGCACGAGTCCCGAGGTTCTCCGGGAAGTGGAACGGGTTCTGGAAAAGAAGCTGTCTACCCTGTCCAGCGAAGATTACACTGCCGCCGGCGGCGTGGGGAGCATCGTGGAAATTCTCAACCTGGTAGACCGGGCGTCGGAGAAGCAGATCATTGAGGCCTTGGAAGACGAGGATCCGGAACTGGCGGAGGAGATCAAGAAACGCATGTTCGTCTTTGAAGACATCGTGCTTTTGGGCGACCGGGATATTCAGAAGGTCATGCGGGAAGTGGATTCCCAGGAGTTGGCCAAGGCCCTCAAATCTGTGGATACGGAAGTACAGGATAAGATCTTCAAGAACATGAGTAAGCGCGCTGCGGGTATGCTCAAAGAAGATATGGAATATATGGGACCTGTTCGGCTTAAAGATGTGGAAGAAGCCCAGCAGAAGATTGTTGCCATTATCCGTCATTTGGAAGATAGTGGCGAAGTTGTTATCGCCCGTTCCGGCGAGGACGAGATGGTTGTTTAAGGTATATATTACATGGCGAAAGCGGTATTTAGGCCTGGCGAAGTCATTATCACCGATTCTACGTTTTTTCTGGAGCTTCCCAGTGCAGTTCCAGAGTCGGAACATCCGGCCTTTGGGGAGGAACCGGATGCAGAGGCAGTGGAAGAATACTTAGGTCCTACGGCGGAAGAACTGAGGCAGGAAGCGGAGGAATTTAAGGTTCAGTGGGAAGCCGAAAGGGAGGCCATGATCCGCGCCGCCCGGACGGAAGCGGAAGCTGTCGTAAAAAAGGCGGAGGCAAGAGCCAGAGAGGACCTTGAAAGGGGAAGGCGCGAGGCTGAAGAGATCAAACAAGCGGCGGAAGTGGAAGCGGAACGTATCATCGCCGAGGCGAAGCAAAAGGCGGAGGAGATTTCCTTGTCCGCTCAGACTGCCTTTGAGGAAGAGCGGAAGCAGGCCGAGGCAGAAGGCCGGGAAGCTGGCCGGGAGGCTGGTTTTGCCGAAGGCCAGGCGGAAGTCCAGCGGCTCCTGGAGCGGACCCATACGGTTCTGGAGCGGGCTCAGAACAAGCGCTCTGAAATTCTTGAGGAAACGGAGCAGCAGGTAATAGACTTAGTGCTTCTCATAGCCCGGAAGGTAATCAAGGTCGTCTCCGAAACTCAGCGGACGGTGGTTGTTTCCAATGTTGTTCAGGCCCTCAAGAAGCTCAAGTCCCGGGGGAATATCCTTATACGGGTGAATCTGGTTGATCTTAAACTCACCACAGAGCATATTAAAGACTTTATCAAAATGGCGGAAGGCGCCAACGATATACAGGTAGTGGAAGATTCCACTGTAGATCCCGGAGGCTGTGTCGTCGAAACCGATTTTGGCGAAGTAAACGCCCGGATTTCCAGCCAGCTTGCGGAAATTGAAGACAAGATTCTCGCCATATCTCCTATCAAAGGCAGGGTGAAAAGCGCCTCCGCCTCCGGCATCGAAGGGACCTGACGATGAGGCCGGTTTTGGATGATATACAGATAGAGGGAAACTGGCCGGACCCGGCGGAGCTGGAGTTTAATATAACGGAAATGCTGTCGAAATACTTTGAAACGGCAGGAAAGATCGATACCGTCAAATGCGCCGGCCATATTACCAAGGCCCAGGGACTTCTCCTGGAAAGCAGGGGCCCCCAAGCCGTCATTGGCGAGATTTGCCGCATCGAGGCGCCCAAGGGCCGGGGGATCATCCATGCCGAAGTGGTGGGCCTCCGGGACGAGACTGTGCAGCTCATGGCCTACGAGGAGACCGAGGGCATAGAAGTGGGCTGCCGGGTGATCGCTTCCGGAAACCGGCTTGAAGTGCCGGTGTCGGACAAGCTCCTGGGGCGCATACTGGACTGCATGGGAAATCCCATCGATGGAAAGGGGGGAGTTGACGCGGTTCTCCGTTATCCTGCCCTGGCAAACCCGCCGGATCCCGCAACACGTCCGCCTATCCGCCGGCGTCTTGCTACCGGCGTCAGGTCTATAGACGGTCTTCTCTCCGTAGGCCGGGGTCAGCGGGTGGGTATATTCGCCGGTTCCGGCGTGGGGAAAACCACCCTCCTGGGGATGATAGCCCGGAACACCAACGCGGATGTTAACGTGGTCGCCCTGATAGGGGAACGGGGCCGGGAACTCAACGATTTCATTGCCAACGACTTAGGGCCCGAGGGTCTCGCCCGATCCGTGCTGGTGTCAACCCCTTCCAATTCGCCTCCTCTTGCGCGGCTGCGGGGCGCTTATGTCGCCACTGCCGTGGCCGAATACTTCCGGGATCAGGGGCTGGATGTGATGCTTCTTTTTGATTCGGTGACCCGTTTCGCCCGTGCTCAACGGGAGATAGGGCTTGCCGCAGGGGAGCCTCCCGCCACACGGGGTTACACTCCCAGCGTCTTCGATTCCATGCCCAAACTTTTGGAACGGAGCGGTAACTCGGAAAAAGGGTCTATCACGGGTTTTTATACCGTACTTGTGGAAGGGGACGATATGGACGAGCCTATCGCCGATACGGTACGGGGTATCCTGGACGGCCACATCGTCCTGTCCCGCCGGCTTGCCAAGGCGTATCATTATCCGGCGGTGGATGTGCTGGAAAGCGTTTCCCGTCTTATGCACCATGTGTCCGGGCCGGTGACCAACAAGATCGCAGGGTACATACGCCGCCTTATGGCAGTCTATGCCGAGGCGGAAGATCTTATCAATGTGGGCGCTTACCATACGGGTACCAATCCTGCTATTGATGAGGCCGTCGCCAAGCGGAACGCGATAGAATCGCTGCTTGTTCAGGAAGTCGAAGAAAAATCTTCCCTGCCGGAAACTTTGGCTGTTATGGCGGGTATAGCGGGCATGGAAATTCCTCCCGAAGAAATCGGGATTTATGAGCGGGGTCTGGCCGGCGGCGCTGTTCCCGCAGAGGGTATCAGGGTATGAAACGTTTCTGGTTTGATCTTGAGAAAATTCTTGAAATCCGCGCCTACCGGGAAAGGGAAGCGGAAATAGAACTAGGCCGCGCTGTGGGCGTCCTCACCGCCATTGAACAGGAGATACAATCAGCGGCCGTCAACCACTCAAGGGCGGCGGCCTGCCGTTTTGCTTCGGGAAACGGATCGGAGGAGATCCGGCGTTACGATCTCTACATACGCAGGCTTGACGCCCAGCGGGACCGGCTTCTCAAGGAAGCCGCCGAAGCGGAACTCAAAGTGGAAACCGCCAGGGAAGCCTTTCTCGAAGCCTCCAGGGAACGGAAGGTTATTGATAAGCTCAAGGAAAAACGGCGGCAGGAGTACCGTAAGGTGCGGCTGGCGGAAGAAA
>JAISOQ010000161.1 GCA_031275515.1 Treponema sp.
CCTGAACCCCCTCCCTGACACACACCCCCCACCCCCCCCCTTACCCCCACCTGGGGGTGCCCACCCCCCCCCCCCCCCGCGGGGGCGCCCCCCCACAGGAGAACAGTGTTGTTATTCACCGTAAACCTCTAATTCAGCAACCTGTCCATTGGTACCGCCGCTGTTTGAGGTAAATGACAGTTGTACGTATCTCGTTGTTACGTCCAGGGGGATTACCACCGTATTGGCGTTGGAAGCCGGATCGAAAAGATAGTCCGCTTCAGCAGCCGCTGTGGTAAAATCCGTACCATTGCCGCTCACTTTTACCTCAAAACGCTGTGTGCGTTTTGCCCACATACGCTGGGGATTCAGTTTTACTACCAGGGTAGTGATTCTGGCGGGAGTTGTAAGGTCAACGTATATGGTTCCCGGATACTGGCGGGCGGCGCCTTCCCAATAGGTCGACACATCGCCGTCAACAGCCTTGTTTACGGTCCAGACGTCAATCTTGCTGGAAGCCACGGCAGGCTTGCCCAGGGCCAGGTTTTTGCGCCCTGCGGGATCAAAAGCCGCCGCCGGTTCGCCGGCGCTTCCCGCGGGTTCAAAGAGCAGAGGGCTTACCGAAAAATCGAATTTGATACCCGCGGCCCTTACCGCGGTCCTGAATTTTCCAGCGTCCCCTGCAAACAATATGTCGTAGAGGGCGGCGGCCTGCCGTTTCTGTTCATCCGTGGACTTTTCCGAAACCGCCGTCTTGTAAAGCTCTATGGGTATCCGCAGATCACTGTAATTAAAGGGAAAATCTGCTTCCCATTGCTTCCGCTTGTCCTGAAGGTATTCCAGTTCTTTATACCCGCGTTCTATGGTCGGTTCGATAATGGTTCCTTCTCCGTAATCATTCCAGGTTTGAATCTGAATGATGTTTGCCCGGGCCCGCTCCGCGGCGGTGTAGGTAAGTTTAAATGTTTCGCCCCCTGAATAATCCAGGAAACCATAACTCTTGCCGCCGGCCTGGGCATAAATATCGTGGAAACCGGGCATGGCGGTACCGACCACAAAGGGTTTGGCTTCCTGCTTCCGGTAAAAATCGTTCAGGTATTTTACCAGGCTTGGGACGGACAACTTGCCCCCTGAAGACAAATGCATGGGACTCCAGTTTTTCGTGCCGTCAGCCCAGTTGGTCCTGGCGTCAAGGTCGATAAAGAAAGGCTTGGGATTAACATTGGACCAGATCTCCTCCCATTCGCCTTTCTGATAGAAATACTGCGGGCCGAAGCAGAGTACCAGGGGACGGCCCTCTACCTTGACATAATCTTCGTCCTGGAACCAGTTCTGCTGCATCCAGGTAAAGGTTTCTTTCGCGGTACTCCGGCCCTGATCTTTAGGGATTATGCCGAATTCGATAAGGTGCTTAATGCTCTGATCTTCGTATACAATTGCGTATTTGAGGCCCCGTTTCTTGAGTACTTCAATAAGGGCCAGCGTCGCCTCATGAATGGGTTTATAGTCCACCCCTTCGGCGATGCCGTACCAGTCGATAACCACCCCGTCAATTCCGGCCATTTTCATCAGCGCCGCCTGATACTCCAAAACCGCCGGATCGTTGGAATCGTAAGGTCCCGTTAAAGGGTAATAATGGGAAGAAATATTCGCCCGCCCGTTGGGCAGTATTTCCGCAGGGTCGAATTTAGCGCCTCCCTGCTGCCAATGAAAACCGTACCGCTGAAACCAGGGCATGTAATGGGCCAGCACAAGGGGCTGTTTATCCTCCCGGAGGGCGGGCGTACCAATCTGGAGCTGGCTATAGGCCGCCTCAAATATCTTTTGGTAATCTTCGGCAGCCTCCGCCTTTTTGGGAAGCAGCGTTGTCGTACAAGCCGCAGCCATAAGGCCGCATATCAGGATGCCCGGAACTAAAAAAACATTTTTCATCTTTAACCTCGACATTTTGCCTTCAAATGCAGATTTAGGTTTAACGTTCAACTTTGATGATAAATTATACAGAGGTTTTTTTAATATTGTCAACAAAAATTTTCTAAAAAAATCAAAAGACCGGAAAGCGCCAGCCCGCCAAACCGGTGCCTGTTACGCCCTGTATGCCCGTTACCGTCCCGAACCGCGTATGTCCCGCACGGAATCCCGTTCCACAAGGCTTACCGGCAGAACAATATTCCGGGACTCCGGCTCTTTTCCTTCAAGGCAGTCCATCATGATCCCGGCGGCGACGGTTCCCTTTTCCACGACATTCTGGTGTATCGTGGTGAGAGGCGGAGTAATAATCGGATTGAAGAACACGTCGTCGAAACCGATGATCGAAATATCCCGGGGAACCCGCCGCTTTCCCCTGGCAAGCCCGGTGATGATGCCCGCCGCCAGTATATCCGCCGTGGCGAATACCGCGGTTATATCTCTCCTAAGGCTTAACTCAAGGCCCAGGGCTATTCCTTCGTCAATGGTCAGTTCCTTCCGGTACACGTTCCCGGGAGAAAAAGGAATGTTGTTCTTCCTCAGCGCCGACCTGTAGCCTTTAAAACGCTCCTCAATAACCCCGTGCTTGTGAAAAGGGGGCGCGGCAAAAATTATGTTCCGGTGGCCCTTGTCAATCAAGTGCTGTACGGCCATAAAGCCTCCCCGGTAATCTTCCAGCCCCACGTTGATGATCTTGTCGTTCTTTATATAACTGTCCAGCAGGACCAGGGGCTTGTTCGCCTCCAGCAGGCGGGTAAAAAAACTGTCGTCAAAAAGGCCGGTCAAAATCACCCCGCCAAGGTTCCAGTTGTTGAACAGGGAATACAACTCATCCTCGTCCGCTACGGTGCGGATCATCATATAATAGCCCCGCTCCCGGAGGGTTTTCTCAATGCCCCCAAGGAGCGCGGCGTGAAACGGGTCTTGCAGGAAGCTGATGGGCTGTGCCTGAAAGAGGTGGTTGATTACTCCGATAATCCGGGAAGATTTGCTTACCAGCGCCCGGGCGGACATGTTCGGGACATAGTTGTACATCTCTATGATTTTATTGATCCGCTCGATGGTTTGCGGCGCCACACGGGTTTTTCTATGGTGAATAACATTTGATACGGTAGTTACGCTGACTCCTGCGGCCTGGGCAATATCTTTTATTGTTGACATGAAAACCACCCCGATTTTTCAAACTCTACCGCAGTCTTTCCTGCCGGTAAAGAAATTCTTCACAGACGAGTCTGTCCCAAAACTGAATTTTTAGGAATGCATCAGACCAAGAGAACTCACACTCCCATGCAGGTTCCCACGGAAACGGCGGTGTCTATCATGTAGTGATCCGCCGGCACGGTTTTGACCTTGCCCGCAGGAACGCTCAAGTCCACGGAGCCGATCCCGTCGCCGATAAGGGCTGCCATCCTGCCGTATTCCCCCCGGGCCAGAAGGTCCGCCGCCGCGGTCCCCAGGCTTGTGGCCAGGACCCGGTCAGAGGCGCTGGGTATGCCGCCCCGCTGCATGTATCCCAGGACGGTGGCCCTGGTTTCCATACCCGTCTCGGCCTCGATTTCCCTGGCTACCCGGTAGGCTGCGGAAGGGGCGCCGGACTGTTCGCGGTATTTCTTCCGCTCCTTCTTCTCCATTTTGGCTTCCTCCGCCGAAAGGGCCCCCTCGGCGACTACCACAATGGAAAAAGTTTTGCCGCTTTGCAGGCGCGCTTCCAGATGCCGGCTTATGGCCTTAATATCGTAGGGAATCTCTGGAATGAGGATCACGTCCCCGCCGCCTGCAACCCCGGCATACAGGGCAAGCCACCCGGCCTTGTGACCCATGAGTTCTATCACCATCACTCGGTTATGGCTCTGGGCGGTGGAATGAAGCCGGTCTATGGCTTCGGCGCCTATGTCCAGGGCGGAATGAAAGCCGAAGGTCCGGTCAGTGCCCGCGATGTCGTTATCAATGGTTTTGGGAAGCCCCAACACATTAAGCCCTTCCTGCGAGAGGCGGTATCCGGTGGTATTGGTGCCGTTCCCCCCCAACACTACCAGGCAGTCAAGGTTGAGTTTCCGGTAGTTTTCTATGATCGCCCCCACCTTATCCCCGCCGATTTCATCCAGCCCGTTTTGAGGCTTGCCCTGGTTTTTAAAGGGCTTTTCCCGGCTGGCCCCCAGGATAGTGCCTCCCCGGGTCAATATGCCGGAAAAATCCGCAGGCTGCAAAATACGCCAGGATTCATCAATAAGACCCCGGTATCCGTTGGCAATGCCGACTATGGCCATGTTGTACCGGTCATGAGCCGCCCGGCATACCCCGCGTATGGCGGCGTTCAGCCCCGGACAATCCCCCCCGGCGGTAAGTATCCCTAAGGTCCTGGTAGCGCTGTATCTCGTTTCCATAACTATCCACAGTATAAACCCATAGTAAAAACAGGACCAGGGCCCAGGTTCCTGCACTAAAAAAACCGCCGCCCCGGTTTGGAGCGGCGGCCTGTTACCGGTCCCGGAAAGGCCCCTGGGGGATCGATGCGCCAGCCGCACCGTCCCGCAGAGGGGTAGTGTTCATACCCCGGTCATGATAAATGCGGCGAACAAGACAACCGCCGCCATTCATCTTTACTTTATCGTAAGGTTTCCCTGGTCAAATCTCGGTATCCCCCACACTCCGGTACTCTTCAGTATCGAACTCAGATTGTAGTACGACTGATACCCTATGGGAATCACTTCCTTGTACGCTGTGGTTTTCGGATTGACTTCCGTGGAGCCGTTATCTATGGTCGTACCCATAGGCAGCAAGAAGTGCTTGTAAACATAGTCCGGACGCACAAAGAAGAGGTAATTCTCCTCTTTCTTAGGATCGAGCTGACCAGGATTAGCATAACCGCGTATCCTGCCGTCTCCTTCTATAAAGAAGATATAGTAACCGGTGACGGATTTAGCCGGCCAGTTTATCGTCACGTCCGCCCAGTTGTAGTCGTTCGCGAGAACAGAGCTTGTGCCGCCGTAGCTTTTCTGCATCGGGTAGTACTGAGCCTGAGGATACATCGCCTGGAAGTCTTTTAACCGCCTGGTCTCATCCGGCGTCTCTCCATTAAGGGAGGTCCACTTCTTTCCGGTGTGCCCGGTGCGGTATACGCCTTCGTGGTATCCGTCGTTCATGACTGGTACAACGGCGATCTGGGTTATAGTATCGATGGACTTAGGCATCCTTATTATCCTGAGGGTGAATGTCGCCGGAATCGTCTTGATGATAAGGGGAGCGCTCACCTCACCGTCCTTATAAACAATTACATACACATCATAATTGCCCTTTGTCCCGGGAACCGTTATCCCCTGCGTCTGCTTCCCGGGTCCTGCCTCGGCCAGGAGGCCATAGGCGGAATAATCAGGAGGACCTTTCCCGGCCTCCACTACCGCATAGTACACCTCAGCGGTCCCGGTATACCCGCCGGTAGTAAAGCTAATCTTAGGCGTAGTTGAGGTCCAGGGGCCTTCAAATACCCCGCCGCTAACCGTTAAAGCGCTCCCCGCCGCCGGTGTCTTGACCGCTACCTTATACCGTACTGCGCCGTTCCCGTTTGCATTGGGAGTCCTCACCGTTTCCGAAAAGAGGCGATTAAAACTGGTAAAGTCCGTATCATCGTTCTGGGCCTCGTCGTTTACGCCGTTACGGATGATCCATACCGGTTCGTTACTCCCCTCCAGGTTAAAGGCCGATTTTTCGTTAAACTGCGTCCAGGGGTTTGTTTTACCGCCCGTCAGGTTGAACGGCACGTATTCCAGCTTAAAGTTCACCGAACCGGCGTTCCCTATGTTCCCAAAGCCCGTTGTATTCCGTATTGACCGGGTGATGACGTTTCTGTTCAGCGTTGAATCTTGCCATGTTACAGCCGTGTCCCTTACCAGGGTCTCCGCTTTCCGGAGCAGCAAAGCGTCCCCGGCCTCGGAGTTTATCAGCTTCTGGGCCGTAACCAGGCCGATCCGCCAATTCCCCGTAAGTCCTTCCTTTATCGTCCATTTTACATCCCAGCCAGCAGGATGCAGGATAACCTCTCCGGGCGTCCCTGTTGAATCTAAGGCCGGTTCGGCGGTCTTCCCTCCCGATGCAGATGTAAACACCGTATCCACCACCACAGGCCACATCGTTATCGTGACCTTCCCGCTCCCGGTTACCTGTTCTTCCTTGAATCCCGCGGCCAGCAGGGTCGGCGGATTGCCGGTGTACACATAGTCTTCTCCGGGGGTTTCCTTTTTATAGTCCCGTTCCCAGTGTCCCAGCAGCAAAAGGAAATAATAGGTCTCCCCAAAAGGCAGGACCCCTATTTTGAGCACCGCTTCATCGTCCTCATCCCTTCCCCGGCGCACCTCGTCAAAGGCGACGATATTTCCCTTTCCATCCGCCACGACAAGCTGGACGAAGTTGCTGATGCCGCCCTTTATCCGCGCCGCGTCAGGTCCGGCTGCCGATCTCCCCTTCTCCTTGCTCTCAATATCCCTCTCCTCCCCTATCTCTATATCAACCGTAAAAGGCTCGATATTCGAATCATCCTGCTTTTGCGGTATGACGGTAATAGAATTAAAACATCCTGCAAGTAAGACTGCCAGAAAACCGAGTGTGAAAAAAACCATTAGTCTCACATTTTTCATAATATAACCTAGAACTCCTTACAATCTTCCCGCTACAAGGAAGGTATTGCCGGAACAGAGGGACAAAAACATAGTCATTTGAGCGGAAAAAGTTCTTTGGCGGCAATTTGAATTCTGTAAATAGAATTCCTCAAGCCGTCTTATTTGCGCTTCTTTTGCATTCCTTATCTGCTTTGTTCTTTTTCCCCCTCCGGCATTGTACTTCCTTCTCTCCAGAGGGGTAAAAATATAAAACCAGGAGAGAGGTCCTAACGGAGCGGCGGAAAACCGGCAATTTCTGCTAAAGGGCTTTTCACTTACATTGAACGGAAATGCGGGGAAAAAAACTGTCTTTAACCTGCCGTGCATTGACGACGCGCTCCTTGTCTGCAACCCAGACCGCTTCCCATTATACGGAATATAATCTGAGTTTATTCATAAATATATTCTATAAGGATGAAAAGACAAGAGTTTTTGCAAAAAAAAATCGAAGAAATACCCCGGCAGGGAGGATGCCGGGGAACCAGGCCGGGGCGGCCTGTTACCGGTCCCGGCAGCGCTCTATCTGCCTGGACCAGGGGTTATAACCAGCCGGAAACGCCGCCGGGGGATCGATGCGCTGGCCGCACCATCCCCCGGCGGTTTCTTTCGGT
>JAISOQ010000013.1 GCA_031275515.1 Treponema sp.
AAGAAGGTGCCTATACTCACCGGGCCGGAACCCCCTTCGGTTTCAAGGTATGCGCGGAGGGAAGAGCAAAACAGGGCCTCCCCTACAATCATGGTTTCCGGCTTTTGTTCCGCTGCGGCTGGGGCAGGGGAAAATTGGCGATCCCCATTGCCGCCGGAGGCGCTGAGCGCGGAGAGGATCCGTTCCTGTTCCTCCCGGCCTATGGGGAGGCCCGTTACAAAGGGAGTGCCAAAGCGTTCCTCAAAAAAACGGGCCAGGGGCAGGGCAGCCGCGGTGATAACCCAGTTGCGTTCCGCGGCCGCGGAACGCTTGAGCGCTTCCCAGGAAGACCGCGCCCCCCAGACGGCCAGGCGGGTGAATCCTCCGGCGGCAAGCCTGGACTCCAGCGCGTCCAGGCTCGGTCCGTCAAAGCCGTCCAGGGCGGAAGCCCCCAGGATGTTCACCGTCCCCCTGATTTTTTCCGGGCTTCCCTCAAGAAGCCGTTCCGCAATGGCCAGGTAGGCGTCCCGCTGGCCCTGGTCGTAGTAGTGGAGGCCGTCCGCGGGAAAACCGAAAGCGGGAAGCCCGGTCTCGTGTTCCACCAGGGAAGCGAAGCCCTTAAAGTCAAACCCTATCACCATGGGAACCGGACTGCCAATGACGCTGACGCAGGGGACGTGCATATCCCCCAGCGCGGCCTTGATCTTTTCCAGGAGTTTGCCGTCCTCTCCCATGATGGCGTCCATCTCCCGGAGTCCCGAACAAAAGGTGGGGCTGGAACTGCCAAACCACCGGGGTTCGTCGTACCCCGTATAGGTGCCGGTACAGCCGGAGGCGTCGTGAAGAATGGTCAGGGCCCCCAGGTCGTGGAAGACCGATGCAACCCCGGAATAATCCGGGGACAGGGGCGGCAGATCGAATAACAGGTGGCTCATGTTGTTTCCTTTTTCCTTAAACCGCCCGGTTAAACCACCAGGCCGTATTCTTTGATTTGCCCGCGCAGATCCGATTTCCCTGCTCCCGCAGCTTGAATCAGCGCATCCAGGGCTTTGGTATACCCTTCAAAACCGAAAAGCTGTTCGTCAAAGGCCAGGGGTACGGTAACGGCCGCGGCCGCGGCATAGCCCGCCTCAAAACCCACCGCCATATCCGCTAACGGCGAAGCCGACGATTCCGCGGGACGGGGGCCGTGTTTCCGCGGGTGATTGGGATTGGCCACGATTATATCACCCTTGAGCCGGGCCAGTTCCACGAGGCTTGGTTTTTCAAACTCCGGGAGCTGGTTGGCGTAAATCCGGCGCACATTGACGCCGGCCTTTACCAGGGCCAGGGCCAGGTTGAAGGGGGCTATGGTGGCTGTCGAATCAATGGCAAGCCGGGCGTCTCCCAAAAGGGCGCGGACCTGTTCCTCCCGCTCCTCCGCCTTTTCTTTGGCCGCGGCCAAAAAAGACGCCGCCTTTTCTCTCCCTCCCCCCCGGGCCTCAAGGCTTTCCAGAAAATCGAAAAGATCGCCGTACCGTTTCAGGATGGCCTCTTTGTCAAAGGCCATAAACGTTTTGCCCCAGGGGATACCCAGCCGGGAATGTATATCCTCAGCAGCGGCCCTTCCTTCGGGTCTGAGGAGGAGGGCCGCGGCGCTGCCGGACATGCTTCGGAAGCGGTCAAAATCGGGGCAGTACTCAGGATGACGGATGGGGCCGAAACCGAAAAGACCCAGGACCCTTGCCAGTTCCGAATCCTGGGACGGGGGACGGTAGCAACCGAGGAGGATGACGCCCCGGTCTTTTTTTGCCGGGGGATCCAGAAATTCGTATATGGTCTTTTGCACCCTGATGCCCGGCGGCAGCTTATTGTCCAGGCTGATGGGGTTCATCCGGGCAAGCCGCAGGGGAATCCCCTGTTCGGCTTCCATCCGCCGGATCGCCGCGGTATGATCCGTTCCCAAAAGGTCGTCTATGCAGCTCATGAAGATCATCAGCGCTTTGGGCCGGGGTTTTATCCGGGTCATCACCTCCCGGACTCCCCGTTCGATTTCCGCTTCATAGCCTCCCAGGACTATTTCATGGTCGTTGATACAGAGGTAGCTGATCTTTTTCTTGTACCCCTGTTCTATGGCCGCGATGGCCCCGTGGCATCCGCAGGCCGGAGGGCAGACAAAGAGGAGATGGGCTTCGGGGACCAGGAGGGCAACCCGTACCACGCCCCAGCCGCCGTGCGCGGGAGAACAGTAATGCAAAACCGCCTGGGAGGCGTCCTTCCCCAGCACCCGATCCGGGTTGGCGGCAAGTTCCCCAATGGGCAGTTCATCGGTATAAAAATCACTCATGAGGCCGCCGCGGCTTCCCCGCCTGCCAGGAGCCTTGCCAGGCCGCGGTAGATCCCGCTCATTTCGCTTGAGGGGAATTTTTCCAGCACTGTTTTCCCCTCCTCCTCGGCATCCTGCACCAGGGAACAGCGGGGCACTTCCCCAATAATGGCGGCGCCGATTTCCCTGGCTGCCGTCTCCACCAGGACCCGCTCGTTTTTGATATTGCGCCGGTTCAGGATGATGCCGTTTAACGCGGCGTAACGCCTGCCGGCAAAGTTCTTTATGGCTTGGGCAATGTTATGGGCCGCATAAAGGGACATCATCTCCCCGGAACTGACAATAACCACCTCGTCGGCATAGCCTTCCCGCATGGGCATGGCAAAACCGCCGCATACCACATCCCCCAGCACGTCGTACAGCACCATATCGGGTTTATAAATTTCGTAAGCCTGGAGTTCCTTGAGCTTCTCAAAGGCCGCGATGATGCCCCTGCCCGCGCAGCCTATACCGGGGGTAGGCCCGCCGGCCTCCACGCACAGTATGCCGTTAAAACCGGGTGTTATCAGGTCTTCCAGCCTTACCGTGTCTTTCTTTTCCCTGAGCAGATCCAGAACCGTCCTGATATTCCGGCCTCCGGTGAGGTTTTTCGTGGAATCCGCCTTGGGATCGCAGCCTATCTGCATTACCCTCAAACCATCCATGGAAAGGGCCGCGGACAGGTTCGACACTGTGGTGGATTTCCCTATACCCCCCTTTCCATACACGGCGATTTTTTTCATATTTAAAATTCTCCAAAGTTATATGAGTATAATATAGTATGTCTGACTGAGGCAAGCTTTTTGGGGCGGCTTCAATTTTTTATAAAAGTTAGAAAAACCTAATAAAACTGTTGACACCGGATATTTTTATCTATATGATTCTTAAAGAGTTAGTTTTAAGTAACAATAGGACATCTTGTAGTAATGACAGCAGATAAAAAAAATTTGACGCTTCAGGGGGTGTTTGCGCTTATGGCGATAACCGGGGTTGTACTGTCCCTGTGTATAGGCCGCTACAGAATACACCTATATGATGTACTGCGCCTGTTTTCAGGATTACCGGCAGCGGATAAAATGGCCGCCCACGTTATTTTCGGTATCCGGCTTCCCCGGATTATCATGGCCCTCATGGTGGGCGCGGGGCTTTCCGCTGCCGGGGTAAGTTTACAGGCAATGTTCGGGAACCCCCTGGTCAGCTCCCATATTTTGGGAGTTTCCGCCAGCGCGGGGTTCGGCGCTGCCTTGGGGATTTTATTTTTCGGCTCTTTCTGGATGATCCAGGGAATCGCGGTTCTTTTTGGGTTTGCCGGCATGGGGATCGCGTATTTTATGGGTACCCGCCGGGGACGCACAGGTATATTGATGCTGGTCCTTTCGGGAATCATCGTCGCCGCGGTATTTGAGGCCCTGACTTCCCTGGTAAAGTATGTGGCGGACCCGGAAGAAAAACTGCCCGCCATTACCTACTGGCTTATGGGGAGCCTTTCTTCGGTGGCGGTCAAGGATCTTTTTACTGCTGCCCCGGCTATTCTTGCGGGCATCCTGATCCTCTGGGTTTTGCGCTGGCATCTTAATGTCATTTCCCTGCGGGAGGATGAGGCTGTATCCCTGGGGCTTAACCTGAAACGGCTGCGGCTTATCATTATTGCTGCCGCCACGGTCATTACCGCAGTTACCGTGTCGGTCTGCGGCATCATCAGTTTTGTCGGCCTTGCGGTCCCCCACTTTGCGCGGATGCTTGTGGGAAATGATAACCGTCAGGTCGTGCCGGCCAGCGTTTTTCTTGGAGGGGTCTTCGTCGTGTTAATGGATACTGCGGCCCGCAGTATTTCTTCTGCGGAGATTCCCCTGTCTATTTTGACCGCCATCATCGGCGCTCCTTTTTTTGGACTGCTGCTCCGCAAAACCGGGGGAAGCTGGAATGATTAATATAGAAAACGGATCCTTTTGTTATGATCCCAAAAAGGTATTGTTTAAGGATCTTTCTTTAAGATTGGAAAAAAATAAAACCCTGGCCATTCTTGGACCCAACGGAGCAGGCAAAACATCTTTATTGCGCTGCCTGATGCGTTTTTTACGGCTTAAAACCGGTTCTATCTCCATCAACGGGACGGACAACCGGAGTATGACCGATTCCCTGTTCTGGCGTACCGTGAGTTATGTGCCCCAGGCAAAAAACCTGGTATTCGGCTATTCTGTTTTAAACATGATCCTGATGGGGCGCTGCCCCTATATCGGCATGGGCCGGCTTCCCGGGAAAGAAGACATCGCCGCCGCGGAAGAAGCGATGGCCCGTCTCGGGCTTGAACGCCTGGCGGAACGTTCATGCAGCAGCCTCAGCGGCGGCGAATTACAGATGACCCTTATTGCCAGGGCTTTGGTTAAAAAGCCCTCCCTCCTCATCATGGACGAACCGGAGTCAAATCTGGACATGAAAAATCAGCTCAGAATTTTAGATATTGTACAAAGCCTGAAAGATGAACAGGACCTTACGATAATCCTGAATACCCATTTTCCGACCCACGCCATGCGGGTAGCGGACAAGGCGCTTCTTTTGGGGAATAGCCGGTATCTTTATGGCGATACCCGGGCGGCGATAACTGAAAAAAATATCCGGGAATATTTTGGCGTTTGTTCTGAAATTGTAGTAATGAAATCGGCGGTAAGAACCATCCATGCGGTGGTTCCTACGGAAATTGCCGTTTCACAAGAATCTATCAAGGAGTGCGTATATGAAAAGATTGTTTCCTAGTCCTCTGGTTTCTGGGGCGGTCCTCTTGTTTGCGATCCTGTCCGGATGTAAGGGCAGTGAAAAAACAAGCCCGGCCCCTGCCCAGGAAGAAGCAAGAGCAGCCGTGCTTGCCGTAGACATGACAGGCCGGCAGGTAGCAGTTCCGGCCAAACCCCAGCGGGTGATTACCGACCGGATTCTTCCCTTTCCGTCAACTTACTTTGTCGGGGTCCGTTCCAGCATGGCGGAAGTGGTTGCCATGCATCCCGCGTCCAAAAGCGCCGCGGTCAATTCCATGCTGAACATTATGGCCCCGGATATAGCCAAGGCCTCAACGGGCATTTTTAACGGCGATACCCCGAACATCGAAGAGATTATGAACCTAAACCCTGATTTGGTATTTGCCTTTGCCGATCTGGAGGGCGCGCTTGTTCCCTATGAGACCGCGGGCATTACCGCTTTGGGGATCAGGGCCGCCAGCGCCGCAGGAGGCGATTCCATTGAGACCCTCCGGGGCTGGTTTGAAGTATTGGCCTATACCGGCGGGGACAAAGCCCGGATGGACGCCGTCATTGAAGAAGGGAACGCCGCCAAAAAGATGATTGCCGATGCTTTGGCTAAATCGGCAGAGCCCAATCCTTCCGCGGTTTTTATCTTTTCCACCACCGGGAATAACCTTGAGATTGCGGGGGGCAATTTTTTCAGCGAATATTGGCTGAAAAACAGCGGCGCGGATGATCCCGCGGCCCGGGCATTTCAGGGCCGGAAGGTGGTAAACATGGAACAGCTATACCAATGGAACCCTGACATCATATACATCACCAACTTCACCCCCCTTCAGCCTGAAGATATTTATCAAAACGCCGCCCTGGGCCAGGACTGGAGTTCCCTCAATGCGGTCCAGAACAAACGGGTTCATAAAGTCCCCCTGGGCATTTACCGCTGGTTCCCGCCTTCCGGCGATACCCCTCTGATGTTAAAG
>JAISOQ010000097.1 GCA_031275515.1 Treponema sp.
TCGGCCTCCGCACCGGGAGGGGGCCGTGTGGTTCGGCTCCCCCGGAGGTTGGCGTTTGCGGGTCCTTACATGATCTCTAAAAAGGGGACGCAAATGAGATGCATAGCGTCTTTGAGAACCCGCAATACCCCGCGGCTTAAAGCCAAGCGGGCGGCGGACAGGTCTGCCTGAGGTGCGTTCAGGATAGGGCAGTCGTGGTAGAAGCGGCTAAAGGCTTTAGAAAGCTCGTAGAGGTAAGCCGCCAGAACCGAGGGGTCCATGCGGGCGGCGGCGTCCGCCACGGCATCAGGGTAGGCGGCCAGGGTTTTAAGGAGTTCCCATTCGGCGTCGCCGGAGAGGAGCTTGCAGGCAATCCCGCCCGGAACTTCGCCGCCCGCGTCCTGCGGTACAGCCGCCTTACGCAGCATGGACGAAATACGGGCCCCCATGTATTGAAGATACGGACCCGTATTGCCATTGAACGAAAGGGATTCCCTGGGGTCAAACAGCATGTCCTTTTGGGGGTTCACCTGTAACAGGTAGTAATGCAGGGCGCCTAGAGCGACTTTTTCCGCCGCTTCTTTCGGGTCGTCTAAGGCGTCTTCCCGTTCTTTCTCCCGAATCTCCGCCAGGGCATCGTCCCGGAGGCTGTCGATAAGGTCATCGGCGTCAACCACCGTACCTTCCCGGCTCTTCATCTTACCTTCCGGAAGATTCACCATGCCGTATGAAAGATGATAAAGGTTATTGGCCCACTCAAAACCCAGCTTCTTCAAAATGGCAAAGAGAACCTGGAAATGGTACTGCTGTTCCGAACCTACCACATAAACCAGGCGGTCAAAGGGCCAGTCCCGGTTCCGGTTTATGGCAAGACCTATGTCCTGAGTGATATAGATGGAAGTCCCGTCGCTGCGGAGGAGGACTTTTTTGTCCAGCTTTTCCCCGGTAAGATCAACCATGACCGCGCCGTCTTCGGCTTTGTAGAAAAGCCCCTGCTCAAGGCCTTTAAGAATTTCCTCTTTGCCCAGGAGGTAGGTTTGGCTTTCAAAATAATACTGATCAAAGGATATTCCGGTCCGCCTGTAGGTCTCCTTCATTCCTTCCACGGTCCAGGCGTTCATTTTTTTCCAGAGGGCCACGGTTTCGGGATCCCCGGCTTCCCACAGGCGGAGCATCTGCTGGGCCCGCTGTTGAAGGGGAGCTTCCGCCTCGGCTTCTTTCCCGGAGAGTCCCTTTTCTTTAAGCCCTTCTGTTTCCGCCTTGAGGTCCCGGCTGAATTTGACGTACCAGCCGCCCACAAAGTGATCGCTCTTGACGCCTTCGGATTCCGGGGTCCTTCCCAAGCCATGCTCCTTGTAGGCCAGCATGGACTTGCAGATATGTATTCCCCGGTCGTTGATGATACAGACCTTGCGGACCTCCGCGCCGCAGGCCGCAAGGATACGGGAGATGCTTTCTCCCAGTACGTCATTCCTGAGGTGGCCCAGGTGCAGGGGCTTATTCGTGTTGGGGCTGGAAAATTCCACCATAATACGGGAACCCGTCAGGATCCCGGGCCTCCCCAACGCGGGATCTTCCAGGACCGGGCCGATGATGGCCGCCGCCGCCGCTCCCCGGTCAAGATGCACGTTGAGGTAGGGACCGCAGGCGGCAAAAACGCCTGCCGCCTCTCTGCTCTCAGGGCAGCGGGCGTCTTCTTCGGTCAGGGCTGCGGCCAGCGTCTGGGCTATGAGGGGCGGGCCTTTTCTGAAAAGCTTTGCAAAACCGAACATGGGGAATCCCAGGTCCCCGTATTCAGGCTGAGGGGGCAGTTCCGCAACGACCTGGGAGGGTTCCACCCTTCCAGCTATACCGGCGTCCTTCAACATCGCCGTTAAAGTCCGGGCAATCCGGGTCTTCCAGGGATCTTTAAAATTCTTCATACAAAATCCTTAGTGCTAAAAAATCCGGCTAAGACGGCCATTTTGGTATAACCCTGCGGGCCTTCCCGCCTGAAGGAACCAAGCCGCAGGTCTGTAAAGGTACAGTCTTCACAAACCGCAATATTCCGCACCCCCGCGCCGGCAAGGAGGCGGACGTTAGCCGCCTGGAGGTCCAGAAAAAACTCCCCGGCGTCTTCAAAGGCCGCCGGTCCCCAGGAAAACGCCCCGGGAGGTTCCCCGTTTGTACCGCCGAATTCCGCCTCGAAGGTCCGGGCCCGTTCTCCGTCTACCCGGTAGCAGCAACGGCGTATGCAGGGGCCGAGTACGGCGGCCACGTCTTGGGGCCGGGTCCCCCAGCGATCTTCCATGAGGCGGAGGGCGTTGAGGGCTATGCCCGTACCCTTCCAGCCGGAATGGACCAGGGCTAAACCGCCGTTCCCGGCGTCAGGACAGCCGCCTGTGTCGTACAGGAACACTGGAAGACAGTCCGCCACGGTCACCGCAAGGGTTAGCCCCCTGTCGCGGCTTAGGAGGCCATCCGCCCGGGGGCCTGTGTTCGGGGTTTCCCGGTCAACCTCAAGCACATCCCGGGAATGTACCTGGGTACAGGCATAAACCCGCGCCGGGTCCAGTCCCAGAGACCGGAAAAACGCAAGCCTGGCGGGACCGTTCGTTCCTTCTGAATATACCATATTCCCCGCAGAACAGGAAGAAAGAAGAACGGAAACGCCGGGAACCGGATTGTCTTCAAAGGTAAGGGGGAAACAGGCGTAATCCGGTGAAGATGAAAAATCGAGATGGAAAAAGGTAAGATTCATTCGTTACCTTCCACCTCCTGGGACTTGGCCTGGTCCAG
>JAISOQ010000119.1 GCA_031275515.1 Treponema sp.
GGGCATGGCTTGAACCTTTCATACCTGAGACTTTCCCAAAACTGAAGTTTTGGGAAAGTCTCACCTTTGTCTTTAAAGAGCGCTTCCACAGTCCCCGGCTCTCCGGTTTATCCTTAGGCAAGCCCTTCTTGTTTCGCCCTAATCTCCAGGTAACGCACCAGGCTTTCATCCCATGCCGGGATACCAATGCCCAGAGCGGCCCGTATTTTGGTTTTGTCCAGGACTGAATAAGCAGGCCGGGTCACCTTGGCAGGAAACTCGGCGCTGGTACAGGGCCTGACAGCGCAATCACTCTTGATAAGACCGAACCGGCGGCCCTGATTGTAAATCTCCCGGGCAAAATCAAACCAGGTTATGCTCCCCTCGTTGGTATAATGATAAATACCCCAGGGGACCTGCCGGTCTTGCGTCTCTGCGGCGACAATAGCAGCCAAGGTTTCCGCAAGGTCCTGCGCCCAAGTGGGACTGCCGCGCTGGTCGTTCACCACCTTCACTTCGTCCCGTTCATTCATCAGGCGAAGCATCGTATGGACAAAGTTGCCGCCGTGCCTGCCGTAAAGCCATGCAGTCCGCACAATGCAGGACCGGGGGTTATTTTCCAGAACCGCCTGTTCCCCGTCCCGCTTAGTAAGGCCGTAAACGCCAACAGGGCTGGTTTCGTCGGTTTCCCGGTAAGGCCGGAAGCTTCCGCCTTCCTGAATGCCCCTGCCGTCAAACACATAATCGGTAGAAATATGAATGAGCCGGGCGCCGGTACTTTGGGCGATTCGGGCGATGTTGCCAGGGCCTTCGACATTGAGGCGGCGGCAGAAATCCTGGTCATCCTCGGCTTTGTCAACTGCGGTATAAGCGGCGCAGTTGACGATCCAGGTCAGGGCCTCCTTCCTGCAACAGGTTTCAGCAAAAGACGCAAGCGCCGCAGGGTCGGCAATGTCCACCTCCCGGTCAGTGCCGGTAAAAGAAACGCCCCGTTTTTCCAGAACCAGAGACAGCTCGGTTCCAAGCATCCCCTTATTGCCAATCAGCCAAAGCACGGCAGATTTTTGTCCTTTTCAGAAAGAATGTAATCGATCCCCAGGTCCGGCCAAACCACGCCAAAGGAAGGATCATTCCAAATTATCCCGCCCTCATCCTCTGGATAGTAAAAATCAGTACATTTATAGGCAAAAATCGCGGTTTCACTTAATACCAGAAATCCGTGGGCAAAACCAGGGGATATGTAGAACTGATTCTGTCTTTCCCCGCTTAAAATAACGCCGTGCCATTTACCCAAAGTAGAAGAGCCGGGACGTATGTCTACAGCAACGTCAAAAACTTCGCCGGCTATGGCCCTGACCAGCTTGCCCTGGGGCCGGGTCTTCTGAAAATGAAGCCCCCGCAGCACGCCTTTGACCGAAAGGGATTGATTGTCCTGGACAAAGGACAGGGACAATCCTGCGGCTTCAAAATCCCGCCGGGAGTAAGATTCAAAAAAGTATCCCCGGCTGTCGCGGTAAACCTTAGGCTGTATCTCGTAAAGTCCTTCAACAGGACAAGGCTGGACAACAACAGGCATCGGAAGGCTCCCAAAATCTAAAGGACAGTAAAAGGTTCCCGGGCAATATACTTGAGATATTCGCCGTATTCGGTTTTATAAGACGCAGCCAGCTTCAAAAGGTCGTCTTTGGAGATCCAGCCATTGGAAAACGCAATCTCTTCGATACAGGAAACGTACATGCCCTGGCGTTTTTGTATGGTCTCGATAAAGTTGGCGGCTTCAAGGAGGCCGTCGTAGGTACCCGTATCAAGCCAGGCCATGCCCCGGCCCAGCACTTCCACCGAAAGGCGTCCCTGTTCCAGATAGGCGTTGTTCACCCCGGTGATTTCAATTTCTCCCCGGGCGGAGGGTTTGATGCCTTTGGCGATTGCCGCAACATCGTTGTCATAAAAGTAAAGACCCGGCACTGCGTAATGAGATCTGGGGCGGGCCGGCTTTTCTTCAATAGAAAGGGCCTTGCCCTGGGCGTCGAATTCCACCACGCCATAGGCGGAGGGGTCTTTGACGTAGTACCCGAAAATAGCGCCGCCTCCGCCGCGCTCCACCCGTCCGGCGGCGTTCTTCAAGGTCTGGCTGAAAACACGGCCATAGAACACGTTATCCCCCAGCACAAGGGCGCAGGTATCGCCGCCAATAAAGGCGTCCCCCAGGATGAAGGCGTCGGCCAAACCACGGGGGCTTTCCTGCGCCTGATACTCGAAACGCATCCCCAGCCAATCGCCGGAACCAAAGAGGTCCCGAAACAGGGGAAGATCCCGGGGGGTGGAAATAACGAGTATTTCCCGTATCCCTGCCAGCATTAGTACCGACAAGGGATAATAAATCATAGGCTTATCGTACAGGGGAAGTATCTGCTTGGAAACCGTCCGGGTTATAGGGTACAGCCGGGTCCCGGCGCCGCCGGCAAGAATGATGCCTTTCATGCGGCGGCTTTAAACCCAGCCTTGATTTTATGCAAAAGCCAGATATTGGCCCACATCATTGCCGCCGCCCCGGAGACAGCGCCAAAGACATCGGCAATCCAATCCCAGACATTGCAGTCCCGTCCGGGGGTAAAATACTGATGAACCTCATCCATAACCCCGTAAACCGAAGCGAACAACACCACCAGAAGAAAAGCTAAAAAACGCCGCTCCTGCCAAAAGGCAGAGGAAATCCATATTCCTATAGACATAGCCAATACAAGATATGCGGCCATGTGTTGAATCTTATCAATACCCAGAATCCCTTTGGGCTGGGGAAGCGTACTTTGAGAGGAAAGGAACCATATCCCCCCGGCGATGAGCAATGCGGGAAGACGAATCATTATTTTTTTCAGGGTCATGGGTTCTTCTTTCATTATTATAAGAATCCAAAGATAGGCCAGGGCCGAACCCGCCAAAGCAGATTCAGCCACAAAGGACGTGCGGCCAGCATCATATACGGATAAACCTCTGAAAAAGCCCTCCCCTTTCACAAGGACGAATTCTTTCCATCGGCCTCTTCCGCTGCTGCAAAACAGGTCCGCACATGCAATACAGGAATCCCGCCGCCGCCGAAACAGGCTTGCCGGATCCGCAGCCCCAAGGCTGCTTGTTATGTTTACAAGAATAGCATAATTGCCAAAAGAATGACAAGGGCTTTTTGGAAAAGTTGTTCAAATTTTGAACAACTTTTTTTGTCCTGTCCTTCCCTCCCCTGTTTAACAGCCTCTAGAGTACGCTGAAAAACAGGGAAGCATGAGCCGGGTTCAAAAGCGGCCCAAAATACCCGGCTATTGAAATGGTTCCAAAACCGGCTGTTTTGGAACTGCCTCTATTACTATAGCTTATCTTGCATTGAAGGAACAATCCGGTTATGGTCAAAATATGAAAATTTTTGAAGCCATCATCCTGGGGACAATCCAGGGCATCACCGAATTCCTGCCGGTAAGCAGTTCCGGCCATCTGGTCCTGGTACAGCGGATTTTCGGGATTTCCGAGCCGGCGTTGTTCTTCGATACTATGGTCCATGTGGGTACTCTTGCGGCGGTGTTCGTTGTCTTATGGAAAGATATTTGGGGCATCCTGCGCAGGCCCATCCAGCCGATGACAGGCTTCCTTATTCTGGCGACGATTCCTACAGTCGTGGTTGGGCTGCTCCTCAAAGACAATATAGAGCAGGCTTTCGCGTCCGGGAGCTTTCTGGGCCTCGCTTTCCTGTTTACCGCGGCGGCCCTTCTGGTTTCCTGGCGTCTCTCCGGGCGATCCGGCAGGACGGCGGTTGTCCAGGACGGGGCGGCGGAGGCTGTGGGCAAGAAGAAGGGAGGGAGCCTGCCTCCAGGGGTCATGAACTGGCTCGACGCCCTGGTCATCGGGGTCTGCCAGGCGGTGGCCGTTATTCCCGGAGTTTCCCGCTCGGGTCTGACCCTTTCGGGGGCTCTTTCCCGCAAACTGGACCGGGATGTGGCGGCGCGTTTCTCCTTCCTTCTGTCCATTCCGGCCATACTGGGCGCTCTGGTATTACAGCTCAAAGACCTGGCAAGCGGGGAAGCAGGAACAGGCGGCATAGGCGCGGGATCTATGGCGGCGGGGACCCTTACTGCGGCCATAGTCGGGTTCTTTTCGGTAAAATTCATGTTGAAGATAGTACGCGAACGGTCGCTGTGGGGATTCGCGGTGTACGTGGCGATCCTGGGCGCTCTGGTATTGGCGGATCAGGCGGGGCCTCGCCTCTTTTTTTAGTGGGCTTAGAAGGAAAACATGATGAAATTTAACCGGTTGTTTACTGAGCCTCAAAAAGGACCGTATCATACCATTGTTTTTGAAAAACGGCGGAGCGAAATCCGTAACCCGGACGGAAAGGCGATCTTTGAGGAAGATACGGTGATTGTACCGGCTTTCTGGAGCCAGATTGCCACGGATATTATCGCCCAGAAGTATTTCCGCAAGATGGGAGTACCGGCGGATAAGATCTATGCCTGGAAGGAATGGGCGGCTCTTCGGTGGACCGTGGACGACGGGGACGCGGCGGATGAAAAAATCCCGGAAGACGGGGCGGAACACGACGCCCGGCAGGTCTTCCACCGGCTGGCCTATACCTGGATGGACTGGGGCCGTCAAAACGGGTATTTCGATACCGAAGAGGATGCCTATACGTTTTACGACGAAACCTGCTATATGCTGGCCTTCCGTATGGCGGCTCCCAACAGCCCCCAGTGGTTCAATACGGGGCTTTACGCGGTCTACGGCATAGACGGGCCGGCCCAGGGGCATTATTACTTTGACACTGCCGATGGGCAGCTAAAAAAGTCGGACAGCGCCTATAAGCG
>JAISOQ010000154.1 GCA_031275515.1 Treponema sp.
GCGCCGGGGATCTGGAGATCGCCGATGTCCTGATCGACGATGACGGGGAAGCCCAGGGCTATGGCCCCGGCGCCGGCGGCGACCACCACCTCGTTCAGGGGGCCGAAGGTGTTTACAAAGGCGGGTACCCGTTCCTTGGTATAGGCCAGAAGCCCCGGAAGATCCCCTTCTTTGATATTGCCGAAGATCAGCGCCGCCCGGATGGCTACGGTCACCACATGGATCACCGAGGTTACGTCATACCCCAGGGGCACCACCCGGAATTCCAGGCCCATCTTGACCCCTCCGGCGCTTACCTGATCGATGACCTTGCCCACCAGGAAAGTGAGGAGCCCCTTGCTCTGGTAATCCTTTACCACCTTCGCTACCGAAGCGGGATCCGCCGCCTCCCCCAATACCACCGCTACTCCGGGAATATCCCCGGTAACCAGAGGCACCCCCAGAGAGCGGATGACGGGGTCCGGTACAAACCCAATCCCCGGTTCTTTGCCGTAGGGATCCGGCTCCAGGTATTTAAGGCCCTCGATGATCTCCGCCCCCACCGCGGTGGCGAGTCCCGCGTTTAGGGCTTCCCCCAGATCTTCCTTGCCGGAAATGAGGCTCTTGAGTACCCCTACGCAGGCGGTCAGGGTTTCCAGCTTTTCCACTTTTACCCCGGTAGCGGTAAAAATAGTAGGGAAAAAATAGGCCGTATCAGGAAAGGCGATTTCCTTGTCCGGCCCATGTTTTCCAATTGCGGTTTTGACGGCTCCTTCAGTTAAGCCCGCTACGGCATTCGCTCCCGTATAAATCAGATCCGTTAAAGCACCCATGGTCTTCCTCCAATTCACTTGATTTTCAGCCTTCTTCATGAAAGCCAATTGAGGCTGTTCCAAAAACTGAAGTTTTGGAACAGCCTCAATTAAAGAACAATTTTAGCTTTACGATATTGCGGAGTTTATAACTCCAATTTTTTAATAATCTTCCCAGACCCTGTTTGACCTGATCTGTTTCCGGCAGACTATCGGTGGTTCCCCCGCCGCATCGTGTTGGAACCCCCCTCCTCCCGGGGGATAACCCCAATGGGGGAAAGACTTTGGGCAACGATCCCCTCCTGTATACCGGGGTTCAGGTTTCTCCCCGGAGCGTAGCTTTGATCTTTATGTTAGTGTACCCCCTCTTAGGATTCCCGTCAATACTTTTTTTGCATCAATATCGGGGTTTGTGCAAACCCCGGAAGATATTCTCTCCTACTCCCACTCTATGGTGGCCGGAGGTTTGTGCAAACCCCGGAAGATAGTCTCTCTTACTCCCACTCTATGGTCGCCGGAGGTTTGCTTGATATATCGTAGGTTACGCGGCCTATGTCTTTTACCGTGTTGGTTATCAGGGTTGATATTTCCAGCAGGTCTTTCGCGGGAAAGGGGTACACGTCGGCGGTCATGCCGTCGGCGCTGGTGATGGCGCGCAGGGCGAGTACCCAGCCGTACTTGCGTACGTCGCCCGCGACGCCGACGGAACGGATCGGCAGCAGTACGGCGAAGGCCTGCCAGATTTCGTCGTAGAGGCTGTTCCCGGCGGGGCTGCGGCGCTTCTTGAGTTCGTCGATAAAAATTGAATCCGCTTCCCGCAGTATTTCGCATTTCTCGCGGGTCACCTCCCCCGGGATGCGTACCGCGAGTCCGGGGCCCGGAAACGGATGGCGGCGCACGATGTCTTCGTCGATGCCGAGCAACCGTCCCAGCTTGCGCACTTCGTCTTTGTAAAGCCGGTCAAGCGGCTCGATGATCCGGCCTGCCCTGCGTTTCGCGTCAACAAGGGGACTTCCCACATTGTGATGGCTCTTGATGAGGTGCGCCTTCTTCCCCACCCCCTTGCCGGACTCGATCAGGTCGGTGTAAAGCGTCCCCTGGGCAAGGAAGCAGGAATCAGGCAGGCCGAGGCGCGCCAGTTCCCGTTCCTGCACTTTTATGAAAAGGTCGCCTATGGCCCTGCGCTTTGCCTCCGGGTCTTCCAGACCTTTAAGCGCCGACAGAAATTCCGCCTCGCAGTGAATGATATGCAGGTTTTTTGCCCCAAGGCGTTTTAAATTTGCCGAGACGATTTCCGTTTCGTTTTTGCGCATGAGTCCGGTGTCCATGTACATTAAATGCACTTTTTCGCTGCCCAACGCTTTGAGGAGCAGCGCGCCGGCAACAGTAGAATCTACTCCCCCGGAGATGAGGAGCAGCACGGGGTTTTCCCCCACCCACCCGGGCAGCGAGGCGCAGATTTCTTCCACGTATTTTTCCATGCTCCAGCCCTGAACGCAGCCGCAGACGCCGAACACAAAGGCCGCCAGCGCCTCGGTTCCCCTTTCGGTATGGGTCGCCTCCGGGTGAAACTGGAGGCCGAACCAGGGCTTTTGCGTATGGGCGACAATAGCGGGGTATCCGGTGCCGCTGGTCCCGTATTGGCGGAAACCCGGCGCAAGCTGCGTCAGCGTGTCGCCGTGACTCATCCAGGCGGTAAAGGCGGCGGAAAACGCGGGGGCCTGATCCCCAGGCTGCGGCCAGGCGCCGGCCGAAATTATGAGGGAAAGGGGTATGTTCGCGTCAAAGCCCGAAAGGAATTTCAGCGTCCTGCCGAAATCCGCCTCGTCCATCTTTTCCGCCGCGACGCTGACTCCGACGCGGCCGTATTCCCGTTTCGGCAGCGGCTCTACCTTTCCGCCCAGATCCCAGGTCATGCGCTGAAGCCCGTAACAAATGCCGAGAACCGGGAGTCCCAGTTCGTATATACGCCTGTCCGGGACGGCGCCCGCGTTCGTGTAAACCGATTCCGGGGAACCCGAGAGGATGATGCCTTTAAGCGCAGCGCCTTTACCGCCGCGGAGGATGCTGCCGGTGAGAGCGGCATCGCCGGGCAGTATTTCGGTATAAACCCCCAGGTCGCGGATACGGCGGCCTATAAGCTGGGTGGTTTGGCTCCCGAAATCCAGAATTAAGATTTTGTCCATGATGATTATATCAATATCATAAATTTTACAGATATTCAAACCTAACGCAGTATACCTTAAAAATACAGGATTTTGGCGCCAGGCACCCCCGGCGTTTCCCATTCGATGAAAGTTGAGCCTGTTCCAGGGTGATCCCGCCCTTGCGCCTGGCAGAAAAAACAGTGCCTGGCACCCTTGCGCCTGGCAAGGAGGGCGGAATCGTTCAGGGCCGCGGTGAATTTATGCCCTCTATGCTTTATCCCGCCGGTGAGTTATACTAAAAACATGACCCTTGTATTCAATCCATCGGCGTTCAAGCATGGTATTACCGAAAAGGATGTGGAAACGGCGCTGTCTACCGCCCTGTTGGACGAATTGATGGAAGGGTTTGACAATAAGTATGCGGCCGTTGGTTTCGATATGAATGCGAATGTTACAGGAACGAGGATGCCATGCCGATTTTGACTGGCGAAGAAGCGGATGATCTTTTAACCAAAACAACGCCAAAACTCAACCCCAAGGTTCAAGGGCCGTTTATCCGCGCCGTGAAACGATGGTGGTCCTTGACACCTTTTCCGCCGAATACCTGAAAGCAAAAATGCCGGCAACCCGGAAGACCCCGGCGGAACTGATTAACGATATGATCCGCCGTGAAAGGGCCTTCTCATAGGCTAAATTTGACCCACAAAAATTCACCGTGCAGACGAATAAGGCCCCCCCCCCCACCCACTCTGCTCCCTGTTCTTCCTTCCTTATACCCCTGCACCTTTCGCGCCAGTTCAAGATTATCCTTGGCAGAGATGTCCTTCGATACGTCAGAGCATGAGCCGTAAGGGGAATTGCTGGGATAATGCCTGCGCGGAATCCTTTTTCAAAACACTGAAACGGGAACTGGAAACGCTGGACGGCAGACATTCTGAGGCGGAGGTCAGAGGCTCGGTGTTCATGTATCTTGAGGCAATCGGGTACGTATACATTCGGCACTTGACTATGTGCCACCTGATGGGTTTAACTCAGGACTAGTCGCTTAACACTGTCTACCTAATGGGGTCAAGTCCATCTGACTTATATCATTCGCGGGCTTTTTCGGTGAGCCAATGCGCCCCCTTGCCTCCCCCCGGATTCCCGGATAAACTCAATTCATCATGTTAGATTACCGTTTTATCGTTGATAACCTGGATGCGGTGAA
>JAISOQ010000287.1 GCA_031275515.1 Treponema sp.
GGCTTTGAAACCGGCTCATCCAGGAGGCTTTCCCAAAATTGAAGTTTTAGAAAAGCCTCCTGTCTTAATATTATCCTGATGAAAGGATATATTTCATTGACGGAACCACTAAATCATTCTATAGTTATTTTAATGGCTATTCTAACGAGTCAAAAGATAACGACCTATTATGAACGATATAGGGCGATTAGCGTAACCTTTACCAAGGAAATAATTCAAGTCACCGGAATGCTTACTCAGCAGGTATACCTGAAGTGCGGCGGAGATTTTTGGCCCTGTGTCGTCTATTCCTCATCATTTGAAGAGGCCAAAGTCGTGGCAAATACCGAATCGGGTTTGTTAAATAAACTTCAACAAACCAATAATGCGGTCAGCCTCCGGTTTTGTTTCAAAAACACTGAGGGCGGTTCGCCGCTGTCTTTCTTTGTTTCCACCCGTTCTTTGGGCTATGTCCCCTATGCGGCGGCAAAAAACATGGCCATCTTTACCCTCCAGTTTACCCAGCGTCCGCCGGACGATCTCATACAGATCATGGGGCGGCTTCTGGATGCGAACGTAAACTGTTCCAAACGCCAGACTGAACGCATACCAATGACCCCCGAAGTCCTGAGAAAGTTCAGAGTTTTGCCCAAAGAGTGCGCCATTTTCATAGACCGGGTTCCCCGGCATTGCATCCTGCGGGATATTTCTTTTTCCGGGGCCAAATTGATCCTGATGGGGGTGGCAAAATTTCTTGCGGACAAGGAATCGGTGTTGCGTGTCAATTTTGATGACCCTCCGGAGAACTTTTTGCTTCCTGGAAAATTCATTCGGTCCGAAAATGTGGAAGGCCGGAAAGATCTCCTGGCCCTGGCCGTCGAATTCAACGAATCTGCGCTTCCTATGGGTTTTAAGCTCCGATTGAACGATTACCTCACCCAATCCCACCGGATCGGGGAAGTTCAGGCTTCACCTGATGCTGCTCCGGAAACCGCCCCCGTTCCAGAGGCCGCCCCTGCTTCGGAAGCTGCTCCTGCTCCGAAGGCCGCTCCGGCCCCATCCCCGGCTGAGAATCCCGCCGCCAAGGTAATATCCTAAGAGCCGGTATGAACATCCCGAATCGTATCGTCTTTTTATCAGCCCCCGAATCCCTAAGAGGCCGTATCTTCTCCCGTCATTCCACTGTTGAAGAAGAGGACTGTTCCCATCATCACCATGATGATGACGCGGATTTTTCCATAGACCCGGCCATTCCCATCCCGGTAGAGTTGCCGCCAGGTGAAAGCGCCCTGGACCTGGAGAATCTTTCCTGGGAGATGATCCTTGCCGGGATGATACGGGTTGTGGCGTCCGCCGCCCTGAGACCGGCGGAATTGGACGAAGAGGACATAGACTACTACCGCCGCTTTGTCCTGACGGTTAAGCCCGGCATTATGGGGGAATTTACCGAAGCGGCTATTCTAAAGGCCCGTAACGGCGATTATAACCTGGCCCTGGAAATAATGGCGGCCCTGGAAGGGATCTTCCCCCATGCGCCGGAAGTAGTGCTGAACCGGGCGCTGATCCTGGAAAAACGGGCGGAGGCCCTGGAACAGGCTGGACGGGAAAAAGAGGCGGAGGTCCAAAATACCCAGGCCCGAGAAGCGTACCGGAAGCTGCTGTCATGGAACCCGCCCTTCCCCGACGCCTTTTTTAACGCTGGTTTTTTTTACATGAAACAGCGGAATTTCGATAAGGCGCGGGAATGTTTTTTCGCCTATATTCCCCAGGCGGATGATTCGGAGAAAAAAAACAGGGCCGCCTTTTTTCTCCAGGAAATCGAAAATCGCGGCCTGGATGATGAGATTTTCCGGGAAGCCTATGATTTTATCCGTATGGGGGAGACGGAACAGGGGCTGCTGAAAGTGAAGGATTTTCTCCAGCGTCACAGCGATGTGTGGAACGGATGGTTTATCCTGGGCTGGGCCCTGCGGAAGTTGGGGCGCTGGGAAGACGGCGCGGCGGCTTTTAGAAAGGCCCTGGAGCTTGGAGGGGATAACAGCGATACCAGAAACGAACTGGCCATCTGCCTGATGGAACAGAAGAATTACGCCGCCGCCCGGAAAGAGCTTGAAGCCGCTTTGAGGGAAGAACCGGAAAACATGAAGATCATCTCTAACCTGGGGGTCCTGGCCATGAGGAAAGGGGACAACGACGAAGCCGCCGCCTTCTTCCGTACCGTCCTAGAACTGGAACCCGAAGACCCCATAGCCCTACAGGGGCTTGCGTCCCTTGAATAAGAGGGGATCGACGGTTAAATAACTATTATCGCCGGCCTCATCCAGAATCTTCCCAAAAGGAAAAGCTTCAAGAGACAAAACCCAGGGAAAAATCTCCGATTATCTTAAAGCCCTTGCCGTCACGAACCACTTCCAGGCTGCGGCCAGGGAAATATTCAGGGAGTTTCCGCTTGATAAAGGCGGCGGCCTGTCCCATAAGAAAGTCCGCCTGTCCGGGAGGAACCCGCTCCAGGGTGGCCGTCCGAAAGGAGATTCTGTAGCCCCGGCCCTTTTCGGAACCCAGGCCCAGGGTAAAGTCCGGGATCACTTCAAAGAGGCCGTCCATTTCCGGGTTGAAGGTGGTCCTCCGGCCAGGACGGTTGGGGTGGGGGGCAAAGGAGTCCCCCCATTCGTCTTCCAGAAACTCGTCCGCCTCGTGGAACAAGGCCTCCAGAGCGGCGGTAAAAACTGCCAGCTTAGGATGTATGTACACGGCTTCCCCTTTCCCCGGCAGGCGGCCCTTAATTGGGCAGCGCTAAGGCCAGCACCTCATCGAACCGCTCCACCGGATGAAATTCGATACCCTTCTTCACATGATCGGGAATATCGTCCAGGTCTCTAAGGTTCTGTTTGGGGATGACGATGTGTTTGGCTTTGTTCCGCCGGGCGGCGATAGTCTTTTCCTTGAGTCCGCCTATGGGCAGGACCTGGCCTGTCAGACTGAGTTCCCCGGTCATGACCAGTTTATCGGTGATGATCTGGTTCCGGAACAGGGAGAGGAGGGCCGTAGCCATCGTGATCCCCGCGGACGGGCCGTCTTTGGGGGTGGCCCCTTCGGGGATGTGCAGATGGATATGGTTTTTTTCAAACCACTCGGCAGCCACGCCGTACCGTTCCGACGCAAGCCGCCGGGCCACTGTCATGGCGATGGCGGCGCTCTCTTTCATGATGTCCCCCATCTTCCCGGTAAGGGTAAAGTTCTCTTTGCCGGGCACAGAAATAGCCTCGATGACCAGCGTATCGCCGCCCATGCTGGTCCAGGCGAGGCCCACAGACATACCCGGACGGTCAACACGCTTCACCACATCTTCCGGGAAGAGGGGTTTACCCAAATGCTTCTCGATGAGTTTCTTGTCTATGATGAATTTCATGGGAGCGTCTGTCTCCGGGGATGTTTTGGCCCCGGAAACGCCGGTTTCCCCCGGTATGGGTTCGGCCTTCTCCAAAGGAGCCGCCTTCCCGCCGCCGGCATCTTCTTCGGCTTCCACAACCTGTTTAGCCAGCTTACGGTGTATCTTGTCCAGATTTTTCTCGAAATTCCTGACCCCCGCTTCCCGGGCATACCCGTTGGCGATGTGGAGCAGAGACTCCTTGGTATACTTGACCTGAGCCTTTTTGAGGCCGCTCTTTTCGAGGCTCTTGGGAACCAGATACCGCCTGGCGATTTCCAGCTTTTCCGTGTCTATGTAGCCCGGAAGCTGGATGATTTCCATACGATCCAGGAGGGGCGGCGGAATAGTGTCCAGGGTATTGGCGGTAACGACGAAGAAGATGTGGGAGATGTCAAAAGGCAGATCCAGGTAATGATCCCGAAAACTTGAATTCTGCTCCGGGTCCAGGACTTCCAGCAGGGCGCTGGCAGGATCGCCCTGGAAACTGGCCCCCATCTTGTCGATTTCATCTATCATAAAAACCGGGTCCCGGCTTTTGACTATCCTGAGTCCCTGGATGATCTTGCCGGGCATGGCGCCTATGTAGGTGCGGCGATGCCCCTTAATTTCGGCCTCGTCCCGCATACCCCCGACGGAGAAACGGAAGAACTGCTTCCCCAGAGCGCGGGCTATGGACCTGCCGACCGAGGTTTTGCCGACCCCCGGAGGCCCCGCCAAACAGATAATCGACCCCTTCGTGTCCTTCCTGAGCTTGCGCACTGCAAGGTACTCTACGATACGGGTTTTTACGTCTTTAAGGCCGTAGTGATCCGCTTCCAATATGTCCCGGGCGGTTTTAAGCTCAAAGACCTCGGGCTGGGGTTCCAGCCAGGGGAGGTTTACGATCACGTCCAGGTAGTTCCGGGTAACGATGAATTCCCCCGAATTGGGGTCCATAAGGCTGAATTTCTCCAGTTCCTGGTCTACAGTTTCCTTTATTTCACCCTCAAATTTGAAGGCGTCCAGCTTTTCCTTGAGCCGCTGGTATTCGGAACTTTTGGCGTCCGTGGTCATCCCTAATTCAGCCTTTATAGCCTTGAGTTCCTCTTTAAGAAAGTAATCCCTCTGGGATTTTTCAATTTTTTCGTTAATTTCCTTTTGAATCCGCTTCTGAATCCTCAAAAGTTCCTGTTCTTTCTTGATGAAGACCAGAACCTGTTCCATACGCTTGCGGACATTGAGGATCTCCAGTATTTTCTGCTGTTCGGCCTTGTCTATGTTGAGTATACTGGCGATAAAGTCGGCGATCTTGCCGGGATGATCGATGTTGATCATGTTGAGCCGCATTTCTTCGGAAAAGAGGGGATTGTTCTCGGAGATCTGCTTCATTTCGCTGATGAGAGCCCGGGTCAGGGCCTTGACCTCGCTGGTATCGTCCTCCTCGTCATCCAAATAGGCCACCGCCGCAACTATGGGATTGGAGGCGGACAGGGCCTTTTTGACCCGAAACCGTTTGAGGGTAGAGATGAAAATGTTCACCCCTCCGGCGGGAAGATTGATCTTCTTTACGATCTTTGCCGCGGTTCCCGTCCGGTAAAGATCGGTAATAGAAGGGCTTTCAGTTTCGTTTTGGAGCATCACCAGGCCGATGAGTCCGTCCCCGGCCACTGCATCGTCGATGACTTTTACATCCGCGGGGTTCCCAATCATGATGGGAGTAAAGATCCCCGGGAAAATAGGCCGGCCCATAAGGGCGACCAGAGGCAACTTATTTGGAAGAATCTGATCAATAGGAACTACACTTTGTTCAGACATATACCCGCCTTTTTAAAGATTGAATATGAAAGGCAGTTCCAAAATGTCAGGTTTTGGAACTGCAACTTTGAAAATCGCGGTTTTGTCGAACCGGAGGTTCGCTAACCAAAGGTTCGCTGGCTTTTAGCCTGAAAAACCGCAAGAGCTGGTTACAAAACAGCCGATTTTGTAACCCGCTCATAGGATACTGCAATTCGCCGGAATGAGGCCGTATGGAAAACCTCATATACTTTTAATATCGCAATTTTCTCTCCAAAAAGCAAGAAAACCCAGCCAGGGCAGCGCCATTTACTTTTCAACGCGGGTTTGAACGAGGCGGTTTTGCGCGGGTTTACAAAAAAGCCGCCGTCCCCGTTGTTTGGGGGCGGCGGCCAGTTACCTGTCCCGGCAGGCGGGGAGATTACTCAAAGCCGAAAATATCGCCGACGTTGGGATAGTTATATCTCAGAATGTTCTCCGGTCCTGATGTAGTTGCTTTGCGGTAGGTAGAAAGAACCAAGACCGCATTATAGCTATTGCCTTTTGGGTCGTCAACACCGTAAATTGTGCCGCCAGTCTTTTCGAATTTACTGGGGGTAAATGAATCTCCAGCGCCGATATATACTCCGCCACTCTCGTAAGTGGTTGTATTGCCCCAAATTTCCCCGCCGGTCATGATAAACGTACTACTATTAATTAAGTGTATCCCGCCGCCCTGGGTGCCTGCGGAATTGCCCGAAATTTCTCCGCCGGTCATGATGAACGTACTATCGTCTCGCACGAGTACCCCGCCAGCATACATAATACCCCTATTTATAGCTACCTCGTGGCTAGGGGTGATATTGTCCGAAATTTCTCCGCCATTCATGGTGAACGTACTACCGTCTAGCACGAATACCCCGCCGGCATAGAGGTCTCCGGAATTACCCGAAATTTCTCCGTCGTTCATGATGAACGTACTGTTGCCTCGCACGAGTACCCCGCCGGCATAGTTGGTTGCGTAATTGTCCGAGATTACCCCGCCATTCATGATGAACGTGCTACTTTCTCCCACGCGTACCCCGCCGGCGTGGTTTGCGTTATTACCCGAGATTTCTCCGCCGTTCATGGTAAACGTACTCCCCTCAGTCACGTTTACCCCTCTGATTTTAGGGTCCGTATTGCCGGTACCCGTCAGGATCAGGCCGCCCCCCAGAGTTACCCTGGCGTGCTGTAACACTAACATGGTAGTCTCGCTCCCTATAGAAGCCTGGGCCTGTAACTTCCCGCCGGGCGTCCCCTCATCACTCAGGATTATGGGCGGGTAACGGTAACCTGCACCATTTATGATAATCTGCTCCGCCACCGGTACCTCATCCAGAATAATAATTCCGCCGCTTACCTCTTTATCAGGGATTCCCTTATCCGGCCAGAAATCATCTGCGGCATACAGAGCCGCCAGGTTTGTCAGAGCCTTCTTTACCGTCGCAAGGGGTTCCGCCTTTGTACCGGGGTTGTCATCATTCCCACCGGATGCTACGGACGCTACGTAAAACTTCTTATACGGCACATCTCCCCATATCCAGTCTACCTCTTCACCGCCTGCCCCCGTGTTTATCTTGATAGGCCCACTCACCTTCCCATCTTTGAACAACACCACATATATGTCAAAATTGCCGTCCCCCTCAGGCAGAGTTACCGTCGCCTGGTGATTCTCCCCGGCGGGGAAGGCGCCCAAGCTCGCGGTATAGGCGGAAGGCGCGGGTGCGGAACCCGTCTCTCCAGGAACTACCGCATACCAGGCTTCCGCAGTCCCTTCATACCCCTCCGCAGTAAACTTTATTTGCGGCTCAGGTGATGACGAGGGGCCTACAAACGCCCCGTCCTTGATCACCAGTTTCCCCGGCGCCGGACTATCCGCCGCTATCCCGTACCGTACCGCCCCGTTCCCGTTCGCCGCCCCCATCCCGG
>JAISOQ010000034.1 GCA_031275515.1 Treponema sp.
GGAAATCCCTTGAATTATGTAACGTGAGTTCGATGAAATTTAAAGGTCTGCGAATTATTCGGATACATGATGAGTCGTAGGCTTGATCCTGCGGTTCGATAAAGCTGCGAATTTCAAGGCTGCTTTCCCAAAACTTCAGTTTTGAGAAAGCCTCAAATTAACAGTTTTTTGCCGCCATTTACAAACCGCCCGCCGCTATGGATGGCGGCGGGCGCGGGAACAATGCCTTAAAGGATAGTCCGAAAAACTGCTGTTCCGTGGGATGTGTCCGTTCGTACAGAGGCCCCGGTGTTTGAAGAGTTGGCCGGGTTTGGTGAGACTTTTGCCTTTGAGGACGAGGGCGGCCTTGCCTTTCACCACAAGCAGGACCTCTGGAGCCTCCGGCTTGTGCAGGATATGCAGGGCGTATTCCGGTTTTTATAGCCGGTAGTCTGGATGAATTCGTCCAGAATGGCCGGCTTCTCTTTCCGTCCGGCTTTTAGGCGGCGGGAACGGACCTGCCTGGTAACTGCCTTTTTCACTTGCAGGGTTAACCCTGTTTTGACCTCCGATAGCTGCCGGTCCCGGATAGTCTGCCTTGATTTCGGTTATCTTTTCGATGTCGTACTGCGTCCGCTTGATCAAAATCCCCCCGTCATGTATAGTAATGTATTCTCTCAGCGCGAATACGTTGACGCTGCGCCGCCGGAGGAACCGGGCTCCGGCAGGTTTTGATACATTACCCGGAATTCCGCTGGCGGGCAGATTGCTTTACGCTTGGCTGGATAGAAAATCGAGGAGGATAGATATGAGCGCCGCCATCAGGCTGAAAAAATTCGGGACCAAGAAGCGTCCCTATTATCGTATCGTGGTCATGGACAAAAAGTCCGCCCGGGATGGGAAGGCCATTGAAGAGCTGGGGTATTACCATCCCATAGAAGCCGTGGATAAACAGATACTCTTTGATCCGGAGAAAGTCAGATCATGGGTGGAAAAGGGAGCCGAAGTCAGCGATACGGTCCGGGATATCCTGAATAAAAAGAACTTTTCCCTATAAGGACCCGCGCGCGGGTTCTCCTTCCGGCGGATCGGGGGCGGTTTTTCCGCGGAACCCCGCTGTGTGTCCGGGGCTTTTGGTTTTACGGAGAAAACAATGGAAAAGGATCTGGTTGAATATATCGCAAAATCCCTGGTGGATGATCCCTCTGCGGTAAAGGTAAGCGTTGTGGAAGGGGAAAAGTCTACTATTTTGGAACTCCGGGTCAGTCCCGGGGACATAGGCAAGGTGATCGGTAAACATGGCCGTATCGCCAAGGCTATCAGAACCGTTCTGCAGGCGGCTGTCGTGAATTCCGGGAAACATACGGTTCTGGAGATTTTAGACTGACAAATTGACCTCCCAATTCGTGGTTGGCTTCCTGGGAGCTCCTTTCGGCCTGGAAGGGTACATCAAGGTTCGTTCTCTTTCCGGGGAAACCCTTCATATCGCCCGGCTGCGGCAGGCGATCCTGCGCCGGGAAGGCCGGGAGCAGTCCTTTGACGTGGAGAGGTTTGATAAAAAGGGCGAATCCCTGCTCATCAAACTCAAGGGGATAGATTCTCCCGAAGCCGCCAAGACCCTTAAAGGGGCGGAAATCATTACGGGCCGGGAAAACGCCGCTCCCCTGGGGCCGGGGGAATACTACATTGAGGACCTGCACGGCATAGCCGTAGTCTCCCGGGAGGGAGAGGTCCTGGGCCAGGTGGCGGATGTCCTGGAAGGGGGCGGCGGCGATCTGGTGGAAGTCAGGCTCCCTTCGGGGAAACTCAGGCTGGTCCCCTTTAGAAAAGAATTTTTCGGAGAGGTCAGCCCGGAACAAGGCCGGGCCGTACTCCTCTGCCGGTGGATTCTTGAATCTAACGATTCTTGAATCTAACGATTCTTGAATCTAACGATTCTTGAATCTAACGATTCTTGAATCTAACGATTCTTGAATCTAACGATTCTTGAATCTAACGATTCTTGAACTTAAAGGTTCTTGAACCTTAAGGATCCTGATGAAGTATACGGTGCTTTCCCTTTTTCCGGAGATTATAGACGCCTATTTTGCCGCCTCCATTATGGCAAAGGCCATAAGCCGGGGCATCGTTGAGTACCAGCCGGTGAATATACGGGATTTTGCCCTGGACAAGCACCATACCTGCGATGACGCTCCCTATGGCGGCGGCGCCGGTATGCTGATGCTTCCTGAACCCCTGGGCCTGGCCCTGAAATCTGTGGGGGTCAATCCCCGTCCGGTTGAGGGGCCTCTGCCCGATAAAGCTGCCGGCAGGCGGGTAATCTACCTTTCCCCTTCGGGGAGGCCCCTCACCCAGGCTCTTGCCCGGGAACTGGCCGGGGAAACGGAACTGGTCCTTATCTGTGGCCGTTACGAGGGGATAGACCAGCGTATCATCGACCTGTATGCGGACGATGAGATTTCCCTGGGGGATTATGTGCTTTCCTCCGGGGAGGTGGCCGCCCTGGCGCTGATAGACGCGACATACCGGCTCCTGAGGGAGGTAATTACCCCGGAATCCCTCGAAGAGGAGAGTTTTTCCGGGAATTTGCTGGAATATCCCCAGTATACACGTCCGGAAATTTATGCTACGCTGAAAGTCCCGGAAGTTCTGCTTTCCGGACATCACGAGAACATTCGCCGTTGGCGGCGCAGAAAACAGGTGGAAAAAACCCTGGCCGTAAGGCCGGATTTAATAGACCGGGGGGTAACCCTGGGGCTGTTCGACCGGGAAACCGGCCTGTTCATAGAGGAACTGAGGTGGAAAGATGAACGAGATAAGGGCGATTGAAAACTCCCAAATGAAAACCGATGTGAATAATTTTAAGGTCGGGGATACCGTAAAGGTTCATTTTAAAATCGTTGAAGGCAAGAATGAACGGATTCAGGTCTACGAAGGCTTGGTTATTGCCATCAAGAATGCCCGGCTGGGGAAGACCTTCACGGTTAGAAAGAATTCCTACGGCGTCGGGGTTGAGCGGGTATTCCCCCTCCATTCCCCCCGTATCGCCAAGGTAGAACTTGTCCGTCCCGGTAAAGTTCGCCGGGCCAAGCTCTACTACATCCGGGACAAGATCGGTAAGGCCGCTAAAATCAAGGAACTTATCGGCAAGAAAAAAACTGCGCCAAAAACAGTTCCGGCTGCCCAGCCGGCCGCTTCGAATCAGGCATAAGCGGGCTGCTTCGGGGAGGGACAAGTGAAGCTTACGGGGCTGGACCCCGACAGGCTCGTTCCTCCTGCGGGAGTTGCCGGATTAACCGGCAGGGCGTCTTTGAATAAGACCCTGCCGTCTCCATATCCCGGTCCCTCCACAGGAGGCCCGGCGTTTCAGGCGCAGGAGGGGGATTTTATGCCCCGGGAACATGCCCTGCTTGAAACGCCCCAAACCCGGACAGAGACGTTAGCCCAGCTGGTCCGCTCCCTGAACCTTTCCCCGGACTCTCTTTCCGCCGCGCTGGTTACTTTTGCGCGTCATTTTTCTTTGCCCCTGGATCCGGTTCTGCTCACTAAGCTCAGGCGGGAGGTTTTGTCCCTCAAAACGCCCCGGGAATCCGCCGCCCTGGCCGCCGCAGCCGCTGCGGGTAAGGGGGTAACGCTTACCCCGGAAGCCCTGGAGAAGTATGCGGCGGCCATAGACCCTGATGCCCGCGGGGATCAAAAGGACGGACAGGGACGGGAAGGGACAGGCGGGAACGGCTTTGAGCAAAAGGACCGCCAGCCTGAAAGTCCGGGGGATATATCCGGCCAGGTTACCCCGGAATCCCTCAAAAGAATTCGGGATGATATAGACGAAAAGGACCCGTTGTTGAGCCTGTTGAATCGTCTGCCCGGCAAAGACGGGGAACGCTGGATGGTCTATCCTTTTCAGGTTTCGGCGGGGGGAAAACGGTTCATGGTTTCGGTACGGGCGGCTCCCGGGATCGGGAAGGACGACGCCCGGCTTGCGGTGGACATCGCCGGGGAAGATCGGCGCTGGTTGTTTGCGGTAAACCGTCCGGCCAGTCCGCAGCAGCGGGATACTGCTGAAACTGAGGTTTCAGTCTCGCCCTTGCCGGAACTGCCTCTGCGGGAGGTTTTGGAACGGGAAATCCAGGAGGTATTGGGTCCCCTTGGGGGCCGGGTAACCCTGCGGGAGAGCGGGCCGTTCCTGGCGGAATGCAGGAATAAAGACTTGCCTTCTATAAATGAGGAGGTATAAAATAGAAAAACAGCGGAGAATTGCCTCGGCTATCAGGTATAACCCGGAAGAAGGGATCCCCCGGATTATTGCTTCCGGGCAGGGTTTGAATGCGGAGCGGCTTATAGCGCTGGCCCGGGAGTCGGGGGTGTCCATAGTGGAGGACCCCGTGACGGCGGAAGCGCTGGCGGCGGGCTTTAAACCAGGCGACTATGTGCCCCCGTGGTGCTGGGAAGCTGTGGCAAAGATACTGGCGTTTGTATTTACAAAGGAAACCCAAAGATGAAGGTTCCGGTTAACGCCCTGCGGGCTGGTCTTGTATTTTCAAAACCTGTCTATATTGATACTGATAATTTTCTTATACCCGCCGGGATTGAGCTGCGGGAAAAGGATATCGAACAGCTCCGTTTCTGGAATATAGACGAGGTCGAAACCGATGGGGATATTCTGCGCGAGCCTGCGGCGGAGGTCCCCAACCCCGGTGAAGCGGTTCCGGAAGAACAGCCCCAAGAGGCGCTGATGGGGAGGATACTTCCGGAAGATCAGAAGATCGCCCTGGTTTTTCAGAATTATAAAAAATTCATCAAGAGGATCGATGATGTTTTTGCCGGTATATCTTCCGGCGCAGTTCCTGACGCCCGGGCTATTACCGGTATGACGGACGATCTGTTTCAGACTATTCGGAAGAACCGGATTACTACCATCGGCTTTATTCTGGGGAGCAAGCCGGCGGGCTGTAACCTGGCCAAAAGTTCTATAAACACCGCTATACTGTCGGCTTTGATCTCTGAAAAGTTCGGGTATTTGGAGCAGGACATGCGGCAGCTTATTACCGGCGCTTTGCTGCATGATGTGGGGATGTTGAAGCTGCCCCAGGAGATCCTGACTAAGCGGGAGCAGCTTTCCCCTCAGGAAATCCGGCAGATACAGGGGCATCCCTTACATTCTTACCTGGTGGTTTGCAGGGAACTTGGATTTTCCGAGGATGTGGGGCGTATTGTCCTACAGCACCATGAACGCTGGGACGGGGAAGGGTATCCCCGCCGGCTCCGGAAGAAGGAAATCGCCCTGGACGCGCGCATCGTATCGGCGGCGGACGCCTTTGAAGCTATGGTGAGCGAAAAACCCTACCGTAATTCCATGATAGGCTACCAGGCTATGAAGAACATCCTTTCCGACAATTCCCGCCGGTTCGATCCGGAGGTGCTTAAATCTTTTATCGGGATCATGGGGATTTATCCCATAGGTTCGATTATATGCCTGAACTCCGGCGCTGTGGCGCGGGTCATCGGCGTCAGGGAAGATGTTCCCCTGCGGCCAAAGATACGGCTCATCATCGACGAACAGGGTACGGCGATTCAGCCGGAAGAACAGAAAGTCATCGACCTCCTCCATGAAAAGAGCCTTTTCATCCTCAAAGCGCTGGATCCCAAAGATTTTGCAAAGAAAAACATGAACAAGGGACGGGCAGGAGAAAACAGGGCCGCCGCCGAAGTGGAAGCGGCGGGGATGCGGATCATCGCCCGGAATGTCCGTTCTCCGTCGGGGGAAGTCGATCTTATCGCGCTGGACAAAGATACCCTGGTATTCATCGAGGTAAAGGCCTGGTCTGTGTACGGCATCGACAATCTGCCCTACGGGATAAGCCAGAAAAAGCAGCGGCGGATAATAGAAACCGCTAAGTATTTTCTTTCGCTTCATCGAGAATATAATGGTATGGCCGTTCGTTTTGATGTCATTTTTATCGAGCCCGAAAAAGTAACCCGTCTTGAATCGGCATTTACGGAGTGCTTATGAGCGGAATTCAACAAGAAAACCAGGTGCATCATTCCGGAATTGAACTTCTCCGTAAAAAGTTAGATAATGAAGCGTATATTAACGAAGCTATTCAGCGAATCGCCTTAGTGTTGACTAATGAGATTCTGGATATTGCTCAAGGAGGTTTGATTCGTGGGCGGCAGTGGGAAAAGCGGAAATAATCAAAGAAAACCTTTCAGGCGGCGGGATAAAAACAATGATGGGTGGCAGAATAGCCAGCAGAACCAGGGTAAAAAAAAAGGAGGGGATTCCTACCGGGTCGATAAAAAACGGGGGACCTCCTATGACCGGCCCAAGTGGATCCCGGTAAAAATATCCGCGGATCCGCTTCCCGCGCCGGATTGTTCTATTTGCGGGAAGCCCATCAGGGACATTGTTTCCGCAGTGACGGACAAGACTACCGGGCTGCCGGCGCATTTTGACTGTATTATTTCACAAATCGCGGAAAATGAAAGAATAGAAAAAGGGGATACGGTTACCTATATAGGAGGAGGCCGGTTCGGGATTGTTTATTTCGCCAATCCCCAGGATACCCGGACTTTTAAAGTAAAAAAAATCATTGAATGGGAAAATACAGGGAACCGGGCTGAATGGAGGCAGTCCGTGGCGGATCGTTATTCATTGACCTGATATGGCGGACAGCAAAGAGGATTTTTTATCGAATCCGGCAATCATCGAAAACTATTCCTTCCTCCAAAGCCTGGGCGTATTTGCCTATATTAACGAATTGAATCAGGAAATTCATCATTTTAAAAAGCTGCTTGCCGGGGCTGCGGAAGTTTTCAATCAGACTTCTATCGACGATATCCTGCACGCTACGTTTTGGCAGATTTCAGACCGGTTTCTCCCTTCTTTCATCGTTTTCCTGTGGAGGCCCCATCAAAATAAACCTGACGTGACCGTTAAGGCGTATAAGAACTATAAACAGGTAGATCTTCTGCTTGAAATTGATTCCATCAGCCGGATGGAGCCATTTTTTCAGCAGAACCGGCAGCCTATTAAGTACAAGCTGCTGCGCCGGCATATAGAGGATACCAGGGATAATTCGTTTAAATCTCTGGATACGCTGTCCCCGGAGCTGGTGGTTCCTATCCTGGGGCCTTCCGGCAGGCTTTATGGCATTATCCTGGTGGGAGGCAAGCTGCTGGAGGATGTCTATACCCAGCGGGAACTGGATTTTCTGAATCGCATTATGTCTTTTGTTTCCCAGGCCATTCAGAATCACCTCCATTATGAACGTTCCGTCCGGGATGTAAAAACCGGCCTTTTCAATTATGGCTTTTTTATCACCCGGCTGAACGAGGAAATCGCCTGGACAAACCGCAAGGAACAGGAAGCGTCCCTGATTGTCATTGACGTGGACAAATTCAAATCCTTTAACGATACTTACGGGCATCTGGCGGGGGATAAGGTTCTTGAGTCTATCGCCCAGGTTATCAAACAGAGCGTCCGCATTGAGGATGTGCCTTGCCGTTTCGGGGGCGAGGAATTCATCATTCTCCTCCCAAGTACGGACCGGGATACCGCTTTTATCACAGCGGAACGGGTGCGGAACGCCATAGCCTCCATGACAGTCGCCTGGACTCAGCCGCTGCCCCAGGTGACCATCAGCCTGGGGGTATTCACCTTCAACATGCATACGAATCTTACGACAGAGGAGATCATCCGCCGGGCGGACGAGGCGCTGTATCAATCCAAGTCGAACGGCAGGAACCGGACCACCGCGGCGTGTCCCCGGGGTTTGTTTTACAGGGCTCAACAGCTTGAAAAAAAGCCGCCTTTAAAGCGGTAAAGAATGTGCCCGAAGAAGATTAGGACACGGAAGCCGGGCAAGAGGTAATAGTGGTAGTATGATTGGCATAATTGGAGCTATGGAGGATGAGGTAATCATGCTCCGCAGGGCAATGACAGAGGTAAAGTCCGTACCCGCAAGGCCGGGGAACTTTGAATTTATCCAGGGGAATCTGGAAGGGAAACCGGCGGTGTTGCTGCGCTGCGGCATAGGCAAGGTCAATGCCGCGGTGGGCTGCGCCCTGCTCATAGAACGGTATAGGCCGGAGGCGGTGATCAACACCGGTTCCGCCGGGGGCATAGACAGCGCCCTGGGGTTTGGGGACGCCATCATCTCTGACGGGCTGGTCTACCATGATGCGGATGTCGTCAGTTCGGGATATGCGCCGGGGCAGATCCCGGGTATGCCTGCGGTCTTTACAGTCCCGGAAGACCTTATACGCCGGGCGGAACAGGCGGTGGATGAACTCGTGGGAGAGGGGCTGCTCCCCAAAACGTTTCGCCATGTCAGGGGCCTTATCGGGTCCGCGGATGTGTTCATGGACACGGAGGAAAAGATAACCCGGGTCCGCCGGATTTTTCCCCATATACGGGCTGTGGAAATGGAGGGGGCGGCTGTCGCCCATACCTGTTTCCTTTTCTCTGTTCCCGCCCTGATCATCCGGGCCGTGTCCGATATAGCCGGCGCGGAATCCCCCATGAAATTCGACGAATTCCTCCCCATTGCTTCCAAACATTCCGGGGAAATAGTCCGCCGTATCATTCGTAATTGGCAGGAGAAGCAGCAGCTTGATTAGGCTAAATCTCCTGATAAGGGAGGCTTTCCCAAAACTTCAGTTTTGGGAAAGCCTCAAGGGAAAAGAAAGAAGAAGAATATGAACCACAAACCACACGAACAGGCACGAATAAAAGCCTCAATTTCAAGGTAAATCTTCGTGAGGTTCGTGGTTGTTTTTCCAGAGTTTTAGTCTAATCAAGGCAGCAGGAGAAATTTATGAAGAAGATTGCCAGCTTTCAGGTTGATCACCTCAGGTTAAAACCCGGACTTTACGTGTCCCGGAAAGACACCTTTGGGGAGACCATACTCACCACCTTTGACCTCCGCTTAAAGCAGCCGAATACAGAGCCGGTCATCGACATGCCGGCTCTGCATACCATCGAACATCTGGGGGCGACTTTCCTCCGTTCTCACAAGGGCTGGGCGGACCGGGTGGTTTACTTCGGGCCTATGGGATGCCGCACCGGCTGTTATCTGATCCTGGAGGGGGACCTTTCTTCCGAAGACGTGCTCCCCCTGGTCCGGGAGATGCTGGACTGGATCGCCGCTTTTGAGGGGGCAATCCCCGGCGCAGCCCCGGCGGAGTGCGGTAATTGGCAGGAACAGAACCTGGATATGGCTAAATGGGAAGCCAAACGCTATGCCGGGCTATTAAAGAATCCTGGCAAGGAGAATCTGAATTATCCGGAATGACAGGTGTTATTGCCCGGCTGCTCATATAAATCCAGGGCCGTAGTTTTAAAACGCGAGTTTTTAAAACCGGCTTATGGAACAACATATTTTAAGAAGGTTTTTCTATGAAAAAGTTCATCCTTATCCCTGATTCATTTAAAGGCACGATGAGTTCAGCCCAAATATGCGGCGTCATGGAGGAGCGTATCCGCGCCTGCTGCCCCCGGGCGGAAGTAATTTCCATTCCTGTGGCCGACGGCGGAGAAGGCAGCGTTGACGCCTTTCTTGCGGCCCTGGGAGGCAAGAAGGTAAGCGTTCCGGTCAGGGGGCCTTACATGGAGGACATCACGGGGTTTTACGGCCTCATCGACGGGGGCGCTACGGCGGTGATCGAAATGGCCGCCTGCGCGGGCCTGCCTCTGGCGGGCGGCAAGCTCCGTCCCGATCAGGCTACTACTTACGGGGTGGGCCAGCTCATGGTTGACGCCGCAAAACGGGGGTGCAGGAAGATCATCCTGGGCCTGGGGGGAAGCGCTACCAACGATTTTGGCGCCGGGGCCGCGGCGGCGGCGGGGATACGCTTCTTCAATTCTTACGGCAAAGAATTTGTCCCCACCGGCGGGGGCCTTTCCCGCATAGCCAACATAGACGCCTCCGGCTTCCTGCCGGAACTCAAAGCCCTGGAAATCGTCACCATGTGCGATATAGACAACCCCCTGTACGGTCCCCAGGGCGCCGCCTATGTGTTCGGCCCGCAAAAGGGGGCCGATCCCGGCATGGTGAAATTCCTGGATGACCAGCTCCGTTCTATTTCGGACATGGTGATCCGGGAGTTGGGCGTCGATGTGTCCGGTATCCCCGGCGCAGGGGCAGCCGGCGGCATGGGGGGCGGTATGATCGCCTTCTTTGGTTCCCGCCTGCAAATGGGTATAGAGACGGTCCTTGATACGGTACGCTTTGACCAACTTCTGGAAGGGGCCGATATGGTGTTCACCGGGGAAGGGAAGATAGATACCCAGAGTCTCCGGGGCAAGGTGGTAATCGGCGTCGCCCGGCGGGCCAGGAAAGCGGGGATCCCGGTCATTGCCGTGGTGGGCGACATTGGCGGCAATATCGAAGGGGCCTACGATGAAGGGGTGACGGCTATTTTCAGCATCAACCGTGCGGCGATTCCCTTTGAACAGGCCAAGACCCGCGCCCTGGAAGACCTCAGCCTGACGATGGACAACCTGATGCGCTTTATTGTCCGGCTTAACGCGGCTGTTAAGCCCGGCTGTTAAGCCCGGAGTCCCGGCCCGGCTTGGTATGGGTCAAAGCGCAGGTCTTTATGCCAGTCCCTTGAGCTTGCTCAAAAACAACAGCGGTTTTGCTTCGCCTATGGCTTTTAGGCGCTCGTAATCTTCTTTCCTTTCCGTGGCGGCGCCGGAAAGGATGAGTTCTGTTTTACGCCGCAGGTACCAAAGGTAGTGCTTACCCAGGATTCTCAGGCTCTTCCCCGTTGATTCGGATTTGTATAATTTTTGTTCCAGGTACGCTTCCAGGGCAATATGGTTGTCCGTACCGGTCAGCCAATAGAGGTCCCGGTCGCCCAAAAACAAAACCACCCGTTTAAAGCCTTTCGCCATGCTGTCGTCGTGCCTGAAACCGTCAAAGACCAGGTTCATTCTGCCCAGGCTGAGATCGTATCCCTGCATTCTAAGGTTCTTGCGGAGTTCTATCAGGCTGGTCCGCACTTCAAGGATACGGTCCCGGATGTTCCCGGCATGCTGTAGTTCCCGCCGCATATTTTGTATTTGCGTCTGATACTGGGATATTTCATCAATTCGGCTGATAAACAGGTTGGTTTCAGATAACAGCTTCCAAACATCACCGAAATGATCAGAAACGAGTTCCGTTATTTTCATATCGATATTATTATAATAATACTACGAAAGGGGCGTTTTGCCTATTCCCTGGCAGGGCAGGGTCATTGACTTCCTCTTGAAACGATAGCCGCAGAGGAGGAAGAGCAGGATGATGGTCAAAATACCGGAAAGTCAGGGATTCCCGTCTAATTCCTGGATTTTTTCGTTGATAAGGCGGCTCAAAAGTTCATGAATATCTTCCAAATCATAACTGATTTGCTTTCTATGACAACATTCCAAAAGTTATTGACCATTTTATCTTTTTTCAATACTCTGGGTGTGTATTTTAATGGCCTGCTGGTATTTGGGTCATTTTAACTCACAAAGTTGCCTTTAGGGGCAGTTCTACAACTGTTCGGCCTTCCGGCTGGACACAATTAAGAGAGGTTTTGTATGAAACGATTTACAAAACTGTTGGGAATTATTGTCATTGGGGCGGTAATTCCGGCTTCGGCTTTTGCACTGGATTGGAAAGCGTATCCTGATGCGATTAAGGCGGGGAACATCATCGTCAACGCTGGTGTGGGATTCGGCACACCGCTCTATGGCAGTATGTCGATTCCGCCGCTCATTTTGAGTATCGATTACGCCCTGCCTATAGGCGGGATTCCGTTTACCCTGGGCGGGTTTTTCGGGTTTAACCAGAGCAAGTACAAGTACGATTACATAGCAGGTTATGGGTATACCTACACCTATACCGGTACGGCCTTTGGCGCGCGTCTTGCGTATCACCCAAATTTCGGCGTTAAGAATCTTGACGTCTATGCGACCTTCGCCCTTGGGTATTATCTCTACGGCGCCAAGGCCGAATATACAGGTGAGTGGCCGACGGGTACGCTAAAAACATCGCCGGCAAAGTACGATACCTTTTACTGGGGCGGTAATCTTGGCGTACGGTACTTCTTTACGCCGAAGATCGGGGCCTGGGCTGAACTGGGTTACAGTGCGTTGAGTTATATCTCTGCCGGCATAACCATCAAGTTTTGACATGCTATAAGGCAGGAGCGGACAGTGGGACGGGCGCAGCCTGTTCCACTGCCCTTTTTTTATGTGAGAACGATAAAATAATGTGAGTTCGACAAAAGAGGAAAAGTCTGCGAATTAACGTTGATTTCTCCGAATAATTCGTGGAAATCAGCGTTAATCCGCAGACCCGGGCTGTTGATTCTTCCGGGGTCTTTTCTCCCGGCGTATTGCGCTCTTTCCTGCATTGAGATAATATACTTGCTATACTTATCTCATCTCCGTATGGAGATGGAAAAAAGGAACGAGGCGTAAAATGGAAAAAATTGCATTACCTCTCCCCCCCCCCCCCAGCAAAAGTTAAGTAAATTCGCGATATCTTTTGCCCTAATCAGCTTTTCTCTTGCTTTGGCGG